>JAHIHJ010000159.1 GCA_018899795.1 Methanobacteriota archaeon | reverse complement strand
TATTCAGGCGAGCTTTTTTCCTGCATTCGGTCCGTATGTCGCATCGTATATCTCTTTCACATGAAAGACAATTGCCGCTTTTCCGGGCAGTTTTTTTGCATCAGCCATCTCTTTCGCGCTTGCGTATTTATCGCCCTTGTTCTCGATATCCACTGTCCCTTTTATCTGGTATGATTTCTTGGCATCGCTATCATAAACAACGAGAGCGAGATTCGGATTGACTTCGAGGTTCTTTCTTGTCTTGTTAAAGAAGTTATCTACGAACAACAGGGTCTCATCATCAAGGATCTTCCACATCGTTACGAATACAACATTGGGCTTCCCGCTCTTATCCGCTGTGGCTATGGGAAGAGGTTTTTGCTTTGCTACAATATCCTTTATTTCAGGGGGCATTTTCACCATTAATTATCACCATTTTTCATTAAGTATGCTTTGGGTATAAAGGTTTTGATTCGCTTGCGGGATGCCCTGCCAGACCACGGAATGAAAAGAACATAAAAAAAATATAGTTGTTAATTTTTTTCATATCTCAATACAGTTATTGATCTGCTCAAGAGCCCGTGCATATACTCCCATTTTATTGATATACGCCGCAAGTTTGACCGGACGGTGACCCCCAGGATGGTACACGATAACAGCCTGCGGGGCGCACTGATCCACCATTCCAATAAGCCCGTTCACGTCCATATGGTCGCTGATGCTTATCGTGGGGAATCCATAACCTCGCATACATGTCAGGACGAATTTCCTTGAAGCATTGATGGAAGGCAATTTTGTGAGCGCTGCAATGCGGATGCCGCAATCGCCATCAAGACCGCAAAGCTGTCCCGCGTTCTCCATTAACCCTTCCGTGAGCGCAAGCGATGCAGGATCCATACCTATCTTTCCAGAATAACCCGATTCACGAAGAAGATGTACAGCCCGCTGGGCTTTCCCGAACGCATAAGCGCCCAGGGCAATGTCGTCATGCTCTTTTACCGCTTCCCTGAATGTGCCTATGTCATCATTGAAGTGGCAGTTGGGATCATCAAAATCCCCATAATTCGCCTCGGTCACGAGTAGATCGCACTTTGGCAGGTCTTTTGCATCTTTCACATCGCCAGTAACCAGTATCCTTGTCCCCACCTCGTTCTCCCAGAAAAAAGCTGTGGAGCCTATGGTATGGTGGGTGGGATACGTCCTGACATGCACGCCTGCGATATCGATAGTTTCCCCCAGCTTAAATGTCCTGCCAACGTATTTCTTCCCATAAAGTATCTCAAGCGCCCTTGATGTCTCCTCAGAGCATATTGCTTTTTCCGAGAGCATTGCGGATTTTCCGTGATGGTCCGAATGTGCGTGGGTTATGAGGTAGCTATCCGGGGAATGGTACGATCTTGTGGTATCCACGGCGAACGTGTGTGTTTTTTCAGCATTAAAAGTCAGCGATAGATGGGGTTTGAAACCTTTACCTGTCCTGTACCTTACAGGCAGAACGCCCAGGTCATATAAAGGTTTCAATCAAACCTCTTATTTCAAAGCGGCATTGATATCTGCTTCTAGCACTTTCGCCTGTGTCACGCCTGTATACCGCTTGAACACAGCGCCGTCCTTTTCGAGGATAAGGGTCGGAACTGCATGGATCGTGAACTTGGAAGCAAGTTCAAAATTAGTATCTACATCGACCTTCTTGATCTCTATCTTATCACCGAATTTCTTCTTGATCTCTTCATTGATGGGATCCTGCATCTTGCATGGACCGCACCAATCTGCATAAAAATCCATCAATACGACTTTACTCATTTCTTTTTTTTCCTCTGACATGTATTCACCTGATACAACATATTAATACATCTTCTAGCTTAAAATTATTGCCGTAAGGTTGAGGGACAATTTTTTTCCCGGGATCAAAAAGCAAAATTTTTAAACGCCAGGAGTATTGTTTTGCCCATGATACGGGTTTCAGACATAACTGCCTATCTCAGGTGCCCAAGGATGTGTTATTTCATGAACAGGGGGCATGAGCTGATAAAAGATGCCACAGTGGAATATATTCAGCGCCTGCTGCTGAAAGAAATGGCTTTGATCTATGGTT
>JAHIHJ010000018.1 GCA_018899795.1 Methanobacteriota archaeon | reverse complement strand
TAGATTCGGAACTTGCAGAACTTTTTCATTCATCCACGCCATTCTTTTTATGATAGATATTCCTGATGTTAGTGGTGTGAAAGTATTATTTCAAGGGGTACGATTCATCTGCGCCCTCGAAGGGCGCAGCGTTCTCTACCCCTTGACCCCACGATGTAAGAAGATCTGAGGAAAAGAAGCTCGCTCAGGAGTGGGATATGACCTCAGGAGATGGAATTGATTCACCTGGATTTCAGGTAAACATGCGTTAATGGATTTACCGACCCACTATAGCCCCATCTTCTGCACGATCTCCCCGACCCCTTTCATCGCCGCAGAATCCTCAGGCAGTTCTGCAAGCGGTCTCCCTTCAAGGTCAAAGCTCGCAAGCACTTCGTCAAAAGGAACGATCCCGACGAGGTCCATCTTTAACTCCTTAGCATACTCCTCTATCCGCGCACGGTTCTCAGGCGTGACCTTGTTCGCGACCACATGCATCTTCCTGATATTCAGGTTCAGCGACTTTGCCAGATCCCGTATCCTCTCAGCTGTCTGCAAGCCACGGCGCGAGCCGTCCGTGACCACGAGCAGCTCATCCACATCCCTGATGATGCGCCGCGAGAGATGTTCAAGCCCCGCAGCAGTATCGATTATAGTCAGGTCATAGTTCTTGAGTATCCTGTCCATTATCCCGCGAAGGAGATTATTGGCGAAGCAGTAGCATCCCGACCCTTCGGGGCGCCCCATCACAAGCAGGTCATACCGCGGCATCTCGGTAAGCACTTCATATACCTTTGACTCAAGCAGTGCCTCCTTATTGGTATCAGGAGCCATATTATCGCGCTCCTGCAGCATGAATTCGCGCATGTCGCCAATTGTCTTACCGACCTTCACGCCCAGGACTTCAGGCAGGTTGGAGTCGGGATCTGCATCGATGGCAAGGATAGTTTTTTTGCCTGCTGTGAGGTGTTTTATCAGCATCCCGGCTACTGCTGTTTTTCCGGTGCCGCCTTTACCTGTTATTGCGATTACTTTCATATATGCTTCTTATTCTAGAAATAACCGCAAATGTTAAATCCACGCATGCCCCGCAGAGCATGCGTGTGTACACCCTCCAGAGACGTGACTCTGGGCGCCTTTATCTGCGGTTTGAATTTCAATACTTATCTTATTTCTCCTTCCACTTCAATACGATCCTGTCGATCGTGATCTTAGCATTCTTAAAACTGATCTTTATTCCCTCGCCGCCTCCGAACTGCATGGGCTGCATCATGGGCATTCCGGCAGGCATATTCATAGCGGGCGCAGACCATCCGGGAGCCGAAGCTGTCATGCTCGCAGCTTCTTCAGCTGGGGCTTCAGCAGCCGCTTCTTCCTTCACCCATCTCTGCATTACAGGATGCTGCTTTTTCTCAAGGAATTCCCGAAGTGTCTTCAGGTCGCTAACTTCCTCTTCAGTGGGAACCTTGTCCACAAGCTCAGGAGGTATGTCAGCTTTTACCTTTTCCTTCAAGTTCTTTGGCATCCACACAACTCGATCCCATCCGCCGTCAGGCTGTATGAACTTGGGAGAGCGGAAATAGTTCACACCCACGCCGAGGAAACCGATTATCTGCTTGCCGCCACCAGTCTGTCCTGCCATCGTGGAGAACGCAAGCCCATTGGGCGCAGTGCCGCTGTAGTCCCTGTCAACCCATCCGATGCCGTCCACTTCAGGGATGTAGAATCCCACGACTTCAAAGCATCCGCAGCTTGTATGCGGGTATTCGAAGAAAGAATGTATCTTGATGCGCGAATATTCGCCGCCAGACAGCGCCACAGCTTTCTCGTTGACGCCAGAATATTCCCCGCCTTCCTTATCAATTATCTCTCCTTTAGGAATGGCGAACTGCGGCCCCTCAGGATCAACCTTCGCAGCCGCGCGCCCGTCAAACCAGTTGATAGCGCCGCATAGGGAAATCCTGTCAGGCGTAACAACGCACACGTTCGTGGGGGCAAAGCTCTGGCACAGGGTGCATCCGTAGAACACATCCACATCCTCATCATGGAGACCGCGCGTCCTTGCATCCCTTGCTTCATAGACTGTAAGCGCTTCAGCCCTCTGTTTTTCAACTTCTTCGGGGTCTGTGATATATGTAGCTTCAATTTTCTCGATGAATGGAAGTTCGTTCCTGAAAAGCATCATCGTAGCTTTAGCTATCTGCTCAAATGATTTGAGACCTTTCTTTATCGCATCCTTATTTATCCGCACCCAGACATCGTATCTCTGGTTCAGGTGCATGTAACCCTGTATGTAATTCTGGAAATCGTGATTGCGCCGCTCAACTATCGCTTCAAGGTCGGTTTCGACCAGTTTTCCCGCGATGCGGTATATCATAACATAAGGGTGGCGCGAACCCTCCTTCATCGCTGAAATGTCAGGCCCGATGAGTGTGAACTTACCATCCGTGATCTCATCCAGACCTGCGGCTCTAACAAGCTCAAATCCCCGCGACTTGGGACCTGCGAGTTCAACAAACATATCATCTTTTCGTACACGTTCACCCTCGAACATGGGTGAGATTTCAAAGGGAAATTCGTTAGCCATATTTTCTTCCTGTATCCCCGTATTTCATACGGGATATATCTATCTTTTCGGTAACTCCTTAATAACTTCATCAAGCGCTGCTATGAAAACATCATCCTTCAGATTTCCGAATGACATGTCTGCATTCGGGTGATAATATTTATCTATTGATATCACCTTGATATTCGAGAAATTCTTAAGTGCAGATATAGCCTGCGATGCATAATAATACGTTATCCCGAAGAAAACCACAAGGTCATAGTTTCCTTTTCCATCAAGTCCTTTCCAGTTCTGGTCGCAGAGATACGATGCCAGCGCATGCATATTAATGTAATGAGCATCGAGCCCTTTGTCGCCGAGGGACGTATATGAGTTCCCGACAGCAGCTATCTGTATACCTGTTTTTCCTATCGCAACAGCCCTTGCAAGCACATCCTTATCATGTACTTCAGAACCAACTATCAGAAGCGGTCTCTTTGCTCTTGCGAGCATCTTTCCGGGAACTGCTGGCATGACAGCCTTTGCCATTTTCGGTCCTGGGATGTTACCCGTGTCAAAGGGCACTGCCTGTCGGGTCGTGTCTATGACCTTTTCAGCTTTTTTTGAAGGAGCTTTTTGGTTCATTTCTTAGCCTCCTTGCACAGGCGGGGAACATTAGTGGGCTGGAATGAAACATCCACTTTCCTAAGCTGTCCCTCGATTATCTTCTTCTTTTCCCAGTCTATCTTCCATCCTTTCTCCTCAAGCATCTTCAAGAGCGGCTCTCTCTTTGCAACAGGGAGGTCCTGTTCACTTCTTACATATACATGCCAGTCGTCAGGCATTTTTTTGAGGTATTTCTCGCTCAACTCGATATAATGTGTTAGCTTGATAGCTCTTCCCAGGCTGTTGTCGCTCGGCCTGAAACACATCTTTGCCAAAAGCGGCATCAGTTCATCTTTTGTCTCTGCGGTTATCAATAGATGTTCAGGAGCAGGCTCAACATTAACTACCGAGCCGTCTCTCCCGTCCAGCACGTTCCAGTCCTCTTTCCTGTAAGGTTTTCCTATAAAGGCGCGCCTGTATTTGGTGCCGTGAGGTCCGATAACAACAGGGATGCCAAGTCTGTTGCAGCCTGTGGCGATAGAAAAGGCTTTCTGGGAGTAGGCACCCCATGCTATCCCGACCGCTCCAACACGGTTTAGCACGTAATCGGCTATCTCTTCCCAGTTGCCTTTTGTCTTTCTCCCCGCGAAAATGGAGGCGACTTTTATCGTTGTCGCGGCGATATGCGCATTAGATACACAAGAGCCAGTGTTCAGCAGGTTTCCTTTGATGAACCTTCCTGGGTAGCGCTCATAAAGCGTCTTTCCTTCCTTATCCTTATACATTCCGATATCCATTGCAGCGCAACCCGAAGAAATAATGATGTAACTGCGCTGTATCATCTCTTCCACAACGTCATATACATCCTTAGTACCGTCTGGATAATTGCAACATCCAACAAAAGCAAGCACTCCTGGCGTGGTGCCAAGCACAAGATTTCTGCCCTCCTCACGTATCTCAGGGTCACCTATCTGTCCTCTTCCTATTCTTACCTTGCCTTTTTCTTCGCGTATCACGCGCTGGGCAGCTTTTTCGATGACGTTTAGCACAGGAATATCCACAGGACAACTGTAATCGCATCTTCCGCAACCCACGCATTTGTCATGGAGCACTTCGAACTGTGTGAGGTCTCCCTTCACCGCAGCAACCATTGCATCTGCGATCGGCAGACCCTGCGGGCAGTCGCGCGTGCACTGAAGGCATTTTGTGCATTTTGCCACAAGTTTCTTGAATTCCTCATCATCCGGGAGCGCGGTAAGCCCTTTGGCTTTCCTTATCGGTCCCATCTTCATGGCAAGTTTTGGAACCAATTCCCCTACCTTTTCGAGGTCAAGTATCAATGCACCTGCCTGTTTTCCGCTTACAAGGTCTTCTATGATCGAATCAATGCTGTCGTTCGATCTTTCAGGCAGACCGAGTGTGATTTTTTCATTGGTGGCTATTACAGGAATATGGAGTTTTCTTGCTTCCTTTAAAATATCTGCTCGAACACACTGCTCGTCAGTAACGAGCACATCTGGTATGCCTGAGCGGATATATTTCAATTCCTTGCTCATTGAGCCTATGATTTTAGCAGTCCTGTTGTAGCGTGTCATCTCGTGAGCTGTGCAGCACAGCCCGGCGATTTCAATCTTATTAAACAGACCGTTCCTATCCATGTGATCAAGAATATATGCAGGCGCAGCTATGTTATGACCTACGCATATCACCACAGGTTTCTTTGGGTCGAGGATACCCATTCCTATCTCAGCCATGGGTGTTTTCTCATCTGATTTGGGTAGATTGAGGCATGATATTTGTAGTATATCCGCCACTTCCATTCCCAGATGGTCAAGCATACCTGCATGAAGGGTCTTGGATTCAAAATCACGTGCTGAGCCTTCCTGTCCTGTATGGGTGACAGCGATAAGCTGGGTCAACTGCTCTTCGATGTACTCAAGCACTGGTAGAAAATCGCCTATGGTCTGCGGCTGGATGCCCATTATGGTCTCGGTAAGCGGAGCTTTCAGATTGCTTGGACCCACGTCTATGGGATGGTCTTTGCCGTATTTTTTAATAAAATAGTTGAAAAGATGACGTCCATGGGCAGTATGACACGCAGCTCCTGTTATGCATATCCTCAGCGCTTCTCGTGCAGATTGGCCCTCCAGGTCAATACCGCAAGCTCCTTCTTTATTACCCGTTAGGTCGCATTTCCCGTATGTGCAGTAATCGCACATGTCACTCGTTGGCGTATACGTGGGATTGTACCTGTCCAGGAGACGGTAGTCCCAGTTGCGAAGGGTGATAACTTCAGGTCTTGGTGTTGGACCTTCAGCTTCGAGTTGCGCCTCCTCCTCACCTATCGCGCCAATATTTATCTGGACATTCTCCAATCCTTCTATTACAAATTTTCCTTTCTTAACTATCATTTAATATCTCCGATGAACTCAAGTCTTAATGGATTTACTTTACTCAGAGCGTCTGATATCTTATAATTTACCCGTGTACTTAAACGTTACCATATTTATCATTAACGTCCATTACAGTTAAAAATACCAAAGACTTTAAAAAAACAGGAGCAGATACCCTGATATTTGTTGGCGTAAGCACTGATATCTGTGTCCAGAACAATGTTGGTCATGCTTATTTTTCCGGATTTGGAACAATAGTTCCACAGGATTGTGTTGCTTCAATAGATGAAGGCGCACACGAACAGGCACTTAAATACATGAAGGACATCTATGGGGCGGAGATAACAACATCTGATAAAGTGTTGTAGATGGGTTTTCATGATCGCAGGAATAGACGAGGCGGGAAAGGGACCTGTGCTCGGTCCAATGTGCGTGGCGGGACTAATGGTGGATGAGAATAAACTTGATAATATTTTGCGTCTCGGTGTTAAGGATTCAAAAAAACTGACGCCAAAAAAGCGGGAAGCTCTTTCGGTTGAAATTAAAAAGTTCGCTGATAAGATCTTTATTCTTGAAGTCAGCCCTGCGCAGATAGATGGACTCAGGAAAGTGATGACGATGAATGAGATCATGGTGGCATGCTATGTGAAAGTACTGGAAGAACTCAAACCGGAAAGCGCTTTCGTGGATGCAGCTGATGTTATCGCAGAGCGGTTCGGTGAAAACATAAAGAAAAAATATTCCCGTGATTTGAAAATCACTTCAGAACACAAAGCTGATGAGAAATACCCGATCGTCTCAGCTGCTTCCATACTTGCAAAAGTGAGAAGGGATGAACTTGTCAGGAATTTAGAAAGAACGGTTGGTAAAGAGATCGGCAGCGGTTACCCGGCAGACCCAAAGACCATTACATTCCTGGAAAGTTGGGTCAAAGAACATGGAAAGCTGCCGGATTTTGCCAGAAGTTCATGGGAGACATCGAAGAACATTATCGAGAAATTCAGGAAAAACCAGAGAACAATATCTGATTTCTTTCGTTAATTTAATAACCTCGCAGGAATTCTAAGGGGATTATCATTCAAGAGGAATACATGACACAATACAAAATCCCTGTTATCCCTGGCGACGGGATAGGTCCAGAGATCATAAGAGAAGGACGAAAAGTGCTTGAAGCAGCAGGCGAACGGTTCGGCTTTGACATAGACTGGATAGAATATCCCAACGGCGCAGACCACTACCTTGAAACGGGAGAACTCATCTCCGAAGATACGCTCAAGGAACTTTCGAAATACAGGGCTATCTATCTTGGCTCTATCGGAGATGACAGGATAAAGCCTGGTATACTTGAAAAGGGCATCCTCCTTACCACCCGCTTTTATCTGGATGAATATGTCAACCTTCGACCAGTTAAACTGCTGGAAGGGGTATGGACGCCGCTAAAGGATAAGACCCCTAAAGACATTGATTTCGTGGTGGTGCGCGAAAATACTGAAGATTTCTATATAGGAATAGGCGGGCGCGCTAAAAAAGGGATAAGCAAGAAGACGCTTGAGGTCACGCGCAACCTGTATAACGTGAAATTCGGGCTTGATATCGACTCGGACAGCGATGAGATAGGATACCAGCTCGGTCTCATAAGCAAAGAAGGTACGCGCAGGGTGATCCGATATGCTTTCGATCTTGCAAAATCGAGGAAAAAACACCTGTCGTCTGTTGATAAGGCAAACGTCCTGTCGGATATCTACGGATTATGGAGAGAGGAATTCACATCAGTCGGAAGCGAATACCCTGATGTAAAGACGGATTTCAATTACGTGGATGCAATAACCATGTGGTTCGTGAAGAACCCTGAATGGTTCGA
This sequence comes from Methanobacteriota archaeon, assembly GCA_018899795.1. The sequence goes on along the minus strand of JAHIHJ010000018.1, from coordinate 313 downwards.
TACAGTAGTGGCGCCCAACATGTTCGGGGACATCATCACTGACCTTGGCGCAATGATCCAGGGCGGTCTTGGTCTTGCTCCGGGCGGGAACATTAATCCTGAAGGCACAAGCATGTTCGAGCCCATACACGGAAGCGCCCCGAAATATAAAGGACTGAACAAGGTTAACCCCATCGCGACCATCTGGGCAGGAGCGCTGCTGCTTGACCAGATCGGGGAAAAGGAAGCTTCGTCTGCTATAGTCAGGGCGATAGAGAAGAACCTTGTGAACGGGGAAGTGAAGACATATGACCTTGGAGGTTCTAATACCACT
>JAHIHJ010000158.1 GCA_018899795.1 Methanobacteriota archaeon | reverse complement strand
GAATGTCTATAAAAAATAATTGGATCGGCTTCAAACCCGGGACGAACCAAAAGCTGTGAACGAAATATAAATTAGAAATATGATCATATCACAAACCCTGTCTCACTCTTTGGTTTCGCCTTTATAAGTATAAAGTTCCTCATCTTCGAAGGCAGCACATTAGCCACTTCTTTCATGGTCACCCCTTCCACGAACTTGAGATTCTCTATCATCTCGTGATACTCCTCATAAGGCAGTTTCACCCGCGCCCCGTTCATCTGAAGCGTAATGGGCAACGGATGGAGGCTGTCTATGATATCCGGCACCTGGTCTTCTATCTCTTTCTTGATGCGCGGCGGAGCGACTGATGGGGGGTCTTTAGCCAGTTCTTTTCGCATATTATCAAAAACGTCACCTATCACATCCGCAAGTTTATCAAGAGTGCGAAGTTCCTCTGAATGGCGCATTTGATGAAGTATCCTGCCAAAACTCCCCACATACGCTGTGGCGTTGGGGACATCCTCTGTCTTCAGTTCAGGCGCGCCTGTGACAATTATTGGTATTTCGATCCCTTCGTAGAGCTTCTTTGATTTCTCTATAATGCAATGCTCGTAGTTCCCCAGGATGAACACAGCAAGATCATGCTCATTTATAAGGTCGCGCTCGTAAGCGCTCAACTGGCAAATTCTTTTTCCAACGCCGCGCGCAAGTCCTACCATGTTGGTCTTCGCGCCTCTTTTCCTCAAAAACTCTGCAACATCGCAATCAAGATGCGGCAGGTGATGATAGGCAAGCGTGGGCGCAACTGTGGCTATCTCAGTACCTGTAAGGGGCGCACGGGTCATCTTTCCAAGAAGACTTGCCGCCATTGCATCCACTACCGCCATATCATCTATCGGAACAAGCATCAACAGCACTACTTCAGTCTGCATTATATTCTTCTGGAGAATGTAGCCTCCGAGGTCTTCCACCAGTTCCGTCATATTACCATGCTTGTACACGCCCCCGGTATACATTACAGGCTCAAACATTTTCTTCACTCCTGAGCGATTCAAGCATATCCTTTCCCCGCTGTATCCATTCGGGTTTTAACGTATCCTCGGAAGCAACGAACATCACATGCGAGGCTGTGAGCTCATGTTTTCGAACCCTGAAACCTTCAGGGATTATTCGAAGGGCAATGGCGTCTATGAGCCTGTCGAGGACTTCCTGCCGCGGCTCATCGATCACAAACTCCTTCATGCCATCAAGTTCTTTTATAGGATCGACCTTAACTATTATGATCTTTTTGTCTCGCTGTTCTATATTTTCCTTTCCATATTTTTCCCATAACTTATTGAGAAGCTTGACCGTGAACGCTTCTCTTTGCAGTTCTATCTTAACTTCGTCCTTCCCCAGAGTCCCCATATCGACTTTTGCAAAGTCCTTGAGCCTTATCGCAGGAGTGGTAAGGCGAAGAAGCGCTGTGAATATGAAAACCGGCTGCACCGGGTCAACATATACTTTCATTCTTCCTATTACCCTGTTAAGCGAGAGGTCTGCTAAAACATCCTGTATCAATGTCTTTGTTGTTTTTGCACCGACCTTATCAGGCGATTCAACGATAAATGTCTCAAGCTGTTCCATGTTTTCCTCTAAAACCCCGCATTTAAATGTGGGGTCCAATAAATCCAGACACAAGCAGAGCCGCTCCTACCGCGCCTATGAACTGCGCGTTGTCCGGAACTATGACCTTTACTTTGAGCAGTTCTTCCACTGCCCTGGGCAATCCTTCTATCAGCGATGTCCCGCCGCACATTATTACAGGTTCTTTCACGTCTATTTCCTGAAGCTGCTGCTCGAACAATTGTTCAGCAACACTGTGGCAGGCTGCTGCAGCCACATCTTCAGGTGTGCTCCCTGCGGCAAGAGAATTTACAAGTGACTGGATGCCAAATACTATGCAGTAGCTGTTCATTTTGACGTGTTCCTGTCGGCCTTTCATCGCAAGAGCGCCAAGTTCAGTGATATCCACACCAAGCCTCTTGGCTGTCATTTCAAGGAACCTGCCTGATGCGCCAGCGCATATCCCGCCCATGGTGAACATTCCCGGAATGCCGTCCATGACCGATATCGCCTTATTGTCCATTCCTCCGATATCAAGTACAGTGGCAGGTCCTTTCTGTTTATCAGCAAGATAGACCGCCCCCTTGGAGTTGACAGTTATTTCTTCCTGGATAAGGTCAGCCTTCATATGCTCACCGACGAGGAACCTTCCGTAACCAGTAGTGCCAATAGCCTGTATCTCTTCACGTTTTACTCCAGCTTCTTTCAGGGCAGCATTTAATGCTTCATCCACGCTATCAAGCACTTTTATCGTGGGCACCCAGCCTTTACCGATTATCTTGTTATCTTTCATGACCACAGCTTTCGTGGTCGTCGAACCAGAATCTACTCCTGCGGTCAAACCGCTCTGTTTTTCACGCGCAAGCAGGCTCTTTCTCCGCGCAGTGGTGGTGAGCGCTTCCATCCTTGTAAGAAGCGTACCCGCTGTTGTTCTTTCGGTGAATGAGTAACTTATTACCGGGAGGCCTGTTTTCTCGTGGATGTACCTTCGCACCTCACTCCTTACGATAGCAGCTTCCGCGCACCTG
>JAHIHJ010000157.1 GCA_018899795.1 Methanobacteriota archaeon | reverse complement strand
CGGGTCATCATGTCTTTTGCCTTCCCGCGCATCATATCTCCGTCCATAATTCCTCTGCCCATCTCACCGAAAACCGGCACAGCCAGTATTACAACTGCAAGAAGAAATGCAGTTATTTTTATTGATATTTTCATGTTATTAACCTCAATAAACCATCCCGTTTTTCCCGCTAACTAATATGGTTGTGGCTATATAAAAAGATTAGCCAGGTAAGGTTCATGCTTTTTTTCAGCGTAAGACCAAACCATTTATTATCCATGAAAGGCATACAAACACAGGAGGGACGTGCATGATAGACTATACGAAAGAATCAAAACAAAATGTCAATTCAGCGGTTGAAAAACTCAAAAAAGACCTCATGGATAACAAATGGGGTGTGCTGAGCATTATTGATGCAAAAAAGATCCTTGCAGTTGAAGCTGAAGATGCGCTAAAGAAAATAATCGATATGCAATAGGTGTAAGTATGCAGACTATAGATATAATGGAAAAAACATTCCAGGCAGAATCAGGAGATATCGACCTTTATCTTGCGATGTCAAAAAAAGCAGCAGATGAAGGGGATAATGATACAGCCAGGTACTTTTATAATGTAGCGATGGACGAGGCGCGCCATGCCGCAGAGTTCGCGATCCTTCTTGGCAAGGTGAAAGATACGAGATAAAATCTGTTCTTTCAAAATTGCAGGAAAAGGATTAAATCAACTATGAACAATGTTACTATGGGAGAATATACATGGAACCAAAGAAAGTAATTAAAAGCATAGACGATAAAATGGGATTTACCCCTGAGATATTGAATATGATGGGCGAGATGAATCCTGAACTTTTCGAACATTATAAAAAATGCGATGAGATCATCCAGGAAGATGGCGCGCTTTCTTCCAAAGTAAAAGTTTTGATGGCCCTTGCTGTCATGGCTTCCCAGAGGTGCGAAGCATGCTGCGAATCCCAGATGAGGAGCGCTATCAACCACGGCGCTACAAAAGAAGAGATCATGGAGACCATAAATGTTATTTTCATCACATCAGGAGCGCCCGGAGTAGCAACTTGCAGGAAAGCCCTCAAGATGCTTGAAGGAAAAGAAGGTCATGCAGATACCTGGGAAACAACACTTAGTATTAAGAAATAAGCATGTTCGGAAGAGATACCCAGTTAGTTGATTGCAGGGAAGCGATGGGACTTGGCAGAGGCGGAGGCATAGCCCAGCGCGGGACAATTTCAGAGGCAGCCAGACCCGATGTTGTTGCAATAGCAATGACTCCCGGCAGGCGGCATATAACTAAACCTGTATGCGAGATAACCTACGGGCTCAGGAGAGAAGGCATACAGGTAAGCGTTCTTGTTCTTGAAGCGGGAGCCGGTATTCCCATGGATGAACTGGGGTCATCATCAAGTGCAAAAGGCTATGGACCAAAATTCGGTATCACTGCAAAAGAGATCGAGCAGATAGCCAGGCACAAACTCCTTTTGATACATATGGGGAACGTGAACTCGCATATAGTCCTGAAAACAAGGAAAATACTTAAATATGTCAATATTCCCGCTGTCATTGCATGCGAGTACCCGATCGATTTTGAGGACTTCGCAAAAGCAGGGATAAAGACAAAATTCGTGAAGCCGAAAGTCTCTGAAACAGAAGGCACTGTTGTGGCGATAGTGAGTGGCATAACAAGAGGCGAGACCTGCCAGAGAAATGTCCTCAACGAACTCGTGAAAGAGATCCGTAAGGTTCTGGGCGAGAAACTCGAAGAAACTCATGCTGTGCGAAGCGACCTTCTGATAAAGGAAGGTATGATGCTCGGCGAAGATCAAACGGGAGAGTGAATGATTTGAAATGCTATGTTTGCGCGAAAATGGGAAAAGACACAGATGCTGTGGCTGTATGTATCGTTTGCGGGATGGGCGTGTGCATGAAGCATGCTATCAGGGAAGAGACGCCGGTATGGAAGGGCGATTATCCGGTAAGGCTTGAAAAGGACATCGAGAACATCAGAAGGATATTGTGTCCGCCCTGTCATGAAGCACTTAAGGAGAACTGGTGATCGCCATGTTGAAATGTTATGAATGCGCAGAAAACGGATCAGATGAAGAAGCTGTTGCTGTATGTATTATGTGCGGTAATATATTATTGCCTGGATCATGTGAGTAGGGCATACCATGTTCGAACTGCGGTTTCACGGAAGGGGAGGGCAGGGGGCGGTCATGGCAGCCCAGACCATTGCAGAAGCTGCTGTTATCGAGGGGAACTATGCTGTAGCGTTCCCTTTTTTTGGAGCTGAAAGGCGCGGCGCGCCAGTTCTTGCTTTTGCGAGGATCGACTCAAAAAAGATATACAGCAAGACACAGGTCTATACCCCGGACTGCGTTGTTGTGCTGGACGATTCGCTTCTGGATACTATTGATGTTGTGGCAGGTTTGAAACCCGACGGGCTGGTCGTTATAAACTCAAGGGAGAAACCTGAAGACATTGACCTGGGAAAAGAAATAACGACCGGAGCGGTGGATGCTACATCAGTGGCTCTTGAGATATTGAAAGCCCCGATCACGAACACCGCGATCCTCGGGGCGCTGGCAAAAGCAATCGGTATCGTAAAGATCGACTCCCTTGAAGAAGCCATCAAGAGAAGGTTCGGTGAAAAGCTGGGTGCAAATATTGGCGAAAGGAATGCTCTTGCTGCGAGGACAGCATACGAGAGAACTGTCATCGGAAAGAGCAGGGGAGTGAAAAAGCTTGAAGCAAAGAAGCAGTGGCTTCCCTCGTTCCAGGAACTTCCCGCGGGTGGCGTGCTCGTGGAAGGAAAGACCGATGCAGGGCTGATAGGTCCGGGCAGTTTTGTTGAGAACAAGGTGTTTGGCTGGGCTACGTTCCGCCCTGTGCGCGATAAGGAAAAATGCACCATGTGTCTTCTGTGCTGGTTCTACTGTCCTGAAGGCACGATAGTGCGCATATCTGATAAGGGCGACCTCATGACTAATTACGATTACTGCAAAGGCTGCGGCATCTGTGCCAACGAATGTCCGGTTGATGCTATTAAAATGGTGAGGGGGAAAACATGAAGAAAGTGATAACCGGAGACCATGCGGTGGCGATCGGCGCCAAACTTTCCCGAGTCGAAGTGGTCCCTGCCTTCCCTATAACCCCGCAGACACTTATAATCGAACACATCGCAGATTTTGTGAACGACGGCGAGATGGACGCAAAGTTCCTCACAATGGAATCAGAACACAGCGTAATGAGTGCGGCAGCAGCGGCAGAAGCCGCAGGTGCAAGGGTTTTCACTGCTACCTCGTCGCAGGGGCTTGCGTTCATGCACGAGATGGTATATGCCACAGCGCCGCTTCGCCTTCCTGTTGTGATGGTGAATGCGAACAGAACTCTGGGCGGTCCTCCTGGGATATGGTGCGAGTATAATGATTCAATGGGTGTGCGCGACTCAGGATGGCTGCAAGTGTATGTGGAGGACAACCAGGAAGCACTGGACATGGTGATACAGGCGTACAGGATCGCAGAGGATAAACGAGTCCTGCTTCCGGTAATGCCGTGCATTGACGGTTTTGTGCTCACGCATACGGTCGAACCGGTGGAGATACCGGAACAGAAGGATGTTGATGCTTTCCTGCCGCCTTATGAACCCGATGTTATTCTTGACCCGGCAAGACCTGCCATGATAGGCACGTTCATGCCAGCAGAATATATCATGGAACTGAGAAGGCAGACGGCAGGCGCAGTTGAATCCGCGAAAAAGGTTATTCAGGAAGTAAATGACGAGTTCGCGAAGGTCTTTGGCAGGGATTACGGCGGGCTTATTGATACATATCAGATGGACGATGCAGAAGTCGCGCTTATCACTATGGGAACTGTTACGAGCACTTCGAGGCAGGTCGTGGATGAATTGCGTCAGGAAGGAAAAAAAGTCGGACTTATCAAACTGCGCTTTTTCAGGCCGTTCCCGTCAGATGAATTGAAGAGCATATTACAAAATACCGCTGCGGTGGGCGTTGTAGATCGCTCTCTATCCTTTATCGGAGGAGGTCCGGCGTTCAATGAGGTACGCTCGGCGCTTTATGGTTTCAGTATCCCTATAATAAATCATCTTGCGGGTCTTGGCGGAAGGGACGTGACCGAGATGCAGATAAGGCATATGTTCGAATTGACCTTAAGCGCAGCAAAAGGCGAAAAAGTGAAAACTGTAAACTGGCATAATACAAGAGGTGAAACAGTATGAGGATAAAAGACCTGCCTGATGAAGACCTGTTCGTATGCGGACATACTGCATGTCCTGGCTGCGGTGTTGCTGTGTCAATACGGAACGCCATAAAGATACTTGGAAAGGATACTTCGGTGTATGTTCCCGCAAGCTGCGCTGTGGTTTTTGGAAGTACATACCCTTACGGTGCATGGAAAGTGCCGTTCTTCCACACAGCATTTGAGAACACGGGCGCCTGTCTGACCGGGATGCAGGCGGCTTTTGAGAAGAAAGGAAAAAAAGTAATATCTGTGGGGTTCGCCGGGGACGGCGGAACATACGATATCGGTCTTCAGAGCATGTCGGGCGCGGCAGAACGCAACGACGATGTACTTTATATATGCGTTGATAATGAAGCGTACATGAACACTGGCATCCAGCGAAGCGGCGGCACACCGTTCGGGGCGTGGACGACTACGACACCCGTTGGCTCAAAGATACAGGGGAACAGGCGCTTTAAAAAGAACCTGGGCGAGATAGTGGCGGCTCACGATATTCCTTATTATGCCACGCTGTCAATCGGTCATCCCATGGATTTCATAAAGAAGGTGGAGAAAGCAAAAAGCATCAAGGGATTCCGT
>JAHIHJ010000156.1 GCA_018899795.1 Methanobacteriota archaeon | reverse complement strand
CCGTATAAGCCAGGCATAGGAGAGCAGTTCAAGGTTGAGATATACCAGATGCGGATTAATAAACCTGTAGCATTCTCACTGGTCACGCTGAATCCTTGATATAAAAAGGTGCTATAGTGAAGTTCGAAAATAACCGGAATATCCATAAAAAAAACCGCAGATAAACACAGATGAACGCAAATTAATAGCGACGCATCCGCGTTTATCTGCGTTCATCTGCGGTTAAAATATTACGGAAATTTAAGAATCGCGCTATAAAGGTGCTCAAGTAGAGTGCTCAAGCAGCGCCCTTATTTTTATATTTTTGCTTTTAAGTCAAAGCAATTATGTTTAATGGGAGATATTACATGAAATTAACAACAACGCAGCAAGAATTCATTAAAATAACGGTTGACCTGTATGAAAAAGCGGGCAGAGCCGTAAAGTGCGAAGAAATAACAGAAAGTATCCATAGAAGTCACGGAACTGTCAGAAGTCAGATGCAGGTTTTGAAAAGTCTTAAACTGGTAAAAGGTGCGCCAGGAATCCGAAAGAGTTCCAGTATATCTTAACGATAAAATAAGCAATGTCACACTGCAAGAAATCAGGTTAAAACCAGATAAGAAATATGAACCTTAGAAGATGGATACGGAGCAAAGAGAGCTATAAAGATATAAGGGGATATTTAAGAACTGCAAGAATCAGCATTCCCTATGATATTTATGTCCTGAGAGCTTTCTACTATGGTATATTCTCAGCCCTCTTATTCTTTGCCTTCTCCCTGTCCCTTCCTCGTTTATCCGAAATTCCTCTATTCTCATTCCTCTCTGTATTCTCAAAAACACCTCTCTACCTTATTTCTCCCCTGATCGGATACGCAGCCTATAAGCTCTTCTTATTATACCCAAAATATCTCGCTGTCGTTCGCAAAACTAAGATAGACCTTATTCTGCCGCATGCTGCTGCCTTTTGCTATGGGATGAGCAAAGGCGGAACTCCTGTATACGAGATTTTCAAGGAGCTGGCTAAGAGTTTTCATACCTATGGCGAGTTTTCTAAGGAGGCTTCTTTTATAGTTCGGGATGTCGAGCTGTTTGGATGCAGCCCTGTAGAAGCGATGAAAAACGTTGCCGAAACCACGCCTTCTGAGAAGCTTCGGGATTTCTTAGAAAATCTCATACCTATGGTAGAAAGCGGCGGTGATATTCAGCGCTATTTCTCTGTAAAGATGAGCCAGTATTTTGAGCATGCCAGAAGAACGCAGACAATGTTCCTGCAAACTCTTGAGATGATAGGCGAAGTCTATGTCGTGGCTTTTGTGGCAATGCCCATATTCCTGCTCATAACGCTTGCTACATCCGGTCTATTAAGCATACCGCAAACCCCTCTTATCTTCAATGCCCTCTATTTCGGTCTTCCTTTCGGCTCTATTGCATTTATACTCTTATTGGATTTCATCACTCCTAAGGAAGATCTGGATATCGGGTTTGTAAAAAAAGTTCATCTGAAAAGATTTGCATGGGTTGAGGAAGAAGGAATGAATGAAGAAGAATACAGGAGAAAAGTGAAAGAATATGAAAGTAGGAAGCAGAATAAGAAAATTTTTGATATTATAAAAAATCCTTTTGCTCCTCTGATAAAAAAGCCATTATATGCACTTTGTCTGGGCGTTCTCACAGCCCCGCTTCTTTTTTCTCTCGAAAGCAGTTTGGACAAGAAACTCTTGTTAGCAACTATTGGTTTTATAGCTCCGCTGTGCATATTCTATGAGCTCAAAATGCGAAAATTAATAAAAATAGAAAAAACAATCCCTGATTTCCTTAAAAGACTCGCAGAAATAAACGAATCCGGGCTAACCTTAAAGGAAGCGATAAGGATAGTACTGAAATCCAGAATAGGACTTCTCTCAAAGGAAGTTCGAAGAGCATGGCATGATATGGAATTGGGTTCTGAGATGAGGGAAGCCCTGGTCAGGTTTGAGGAGAGGGTGGGCTCACCAGCCCTGAGAAGATCAATCACGCTGGTCGTGAAGGCGAGCGAGATGAGCAGCGATATGAAGGATATATTATATATAGCAGCATCTGATGCTGAAAACATGCTTTCTCTTAGAAAGGACAGAGTCATGACCACATTCATATATGTCGCAACGATCTACATATCCTTCGGAACTTTCCTCTATATATGTTATGCCCTTTCCATGCAGTTCATGACCTCACTATCGAAGCTCGGTACTCAGATAAATGTTCCAGAGTTAAACTCAATGATGTTCACAACATCCTGCATTCTTGGATTTTTCTCAGGACTGATTTCAGGGCAGATGGGGGAAGGACGGCTTCTCTCTGGTCTTAAGCACTCAATCATCTTCTTGCTCGCAACCTATTTCATCTTCACGCTTTTAATGGGGTATTGATATGGTCTCTGAAGTAATAGGAGAAATGCTGAAGCTTTCAATCGTGGTGATGCTCGCATCAGTGATTGCAGCATCAGTTTATGGTCTTATTCCAGAGGAGAGAGTTCCGTATATCGAAATCGAAGTCGACAAACCCATTACGAACTATAACATGTTTAATATCACGCATGTCGGCGGAGACCCGGTAGATTCTATAGAAATAATAATAAATAACAGAACAGAAAGAGACACCACCTATAAAGGACCCTGGCGCTTTCCAGATACAATAAATATAACCACGAATATAACTCGTCCTTTTGAGGTCTCTGTTGTTCATACAAGGGCAGTACTTGCAAGGGTAAAGGTGGAATAATGAATTCAGAAGGAGTTTCAACTGTCGTAGCAACCATATTAATACTTGGTATAATAGTAACCGTTATATCAGTATTAAACGCTTATTATTTACCCTCTGTTGCAGCAGAGTTTGAGATAAAGCACATGAAAGAAGTACAGGACAGGTTCTTCAGGATAGCTTCGGAAATAAGGTCTGGAGAAAATGCAACCGTAGAAATACCCCTTGGCAGCGGCAGGGTACCTGTGGTTTCTTCTTTATCATCAAGCGGAGAGATAATCGTGAGTAATGCAGGCAGAATGAATATAACATTAACAAATTTAACAAATGTTAATGAAAGCTATAATGGCAGCGGCTCGATGAAATTCAGTTCTTCCAACAACTTCTGGCTTGACCAGGAGTATATCTTTGAAAACGGCGCTGT
>JAHIHJ010000155.1 GCA_018899795.1 Methanobacteriota archaeon | reverse complement strand
TCTCATTCTGGGGGGTTTCATTGACTTTCCCGAACATCTCGCTTGATGAAGCCTGATAAAAACGAGCATCAGGGCACACATGGCGTACTCCTTCAAGTATCCGGACCGTGCCAAGACCGGTCACATCGCCCGTAAGCACTGGCTGGTTCCAGGAGGTTGCTACGAATGATTGTGCTGCAAGATTGTAAACCTCGGTTGGCTGCGCCTCTTTCAGGGCATTATTGATAGAGGATTGGTCTGTTAAGTCGCCTTCTATCAATTCGATCTTTTCCAGGATATGTTCTATCCTTGAAAGATTAGGGGTGCTAAGACGTCTGATCATGCCGTAGATCCTGTATCCTTTCTCGATCAATAATTCTGCCAGATAAGAGCCGTCCTGCCCTGTAATTCCTGTTATTAGAGCTGATTTTGTCATGTTGATTATCCTATCCTTAATTTATATGCATAAAAATTAATCTATCAAAACTGTTAGTATCTAAATATAAAGATATCACATTTCCTCCGCAAATCCCGGCTCAAGCCTCTGGAATATCAGGTATCCCACAGCAAGCAGAGAAACAGCTGCCATTGTAATGTATATCCAGTCAAATATAGCAGGCGTCGCCGAATAAATAACAGATCCTCTCAGCATATCGATAATTCGGGTCATGGGATTGAGCCGGATCAACCAGACATAATTTACAGGGATTATGGATATTGGATATATGATCGGAGCGGCAAAAAAGCCAGCCTGCAAAAAAACAGCCCATATATATTGAATATCCCTGTAATAAACATTAATAGCGGCAAGCCCGAAAGACAATCCGAGAATAAGAATGAATTCAATAAACAGAACAAGCGGACCATATAACAAAGTGATAGCCGGGATCACTTTAAAAACAGCCATGAAAGCTCCAAATACGACCAGTTCCAGCAAAGTCATCAAAAAAGCCGTGATGCATGAGCTTATAACAAGCACTTCTCTGGGGAAATATATCTTCTGGACAAGGCTTGCCCTGCCAAGTATGCAATTCAGGCTCATCGTCGTCCCCCTGCTCAGCATATTCCATGATATGATCCCCATCAGCAGGAATAGCTGGTAATGTTCCACGTTTACCTGCATCAGATTGGTAAAGACTACATACAGTACAGTCAGCATCAACAAGGGCTCTGCAAGTGACCAGAAGAACCCGAGGATCGAATTTTTATATCTCAGCTTGAACTCGCTGATTGCAAGCTTGAATGTCAGGTGTCTGTAATTCCATAGTCGTTGCATATTGTAGGATTTAACGAGTGTCAATATATTTAATTTTGCTTATAGGATATTCCGAATTCTTAGTTCATCTTGCTACAGTTTTTTCGATCTGGGTTGAATCTATTATATTCTCCATCTTCTTAATAAATGCTGTTACATCAAAATCTTTAGCTCTGTTTTCGCAACCTCTCCGGTATTTTTCCGGGTTTCTGGATATAGTTTTCACCGCATTTATTATAGCCGCCTCATCAGCATCCACAAGTATTCCGGTCGAACCATCGATCATAGTTTCGAGATATCCTCCTTCTTTGACCGCAACTGTGGGTTTTCCAGATGCCATTGCCTCGATCGGTGTCATTCCAAAATCCTCGTCAATTGCAGTTGTGATATGTCCTTTACATTCTGCATATAAATCGATCAGATCCTCTTCTGCTACCCTGCCAAGTAATTTTACATTCCTGGGGAGATCCTTTAATATCATGGAAACATATTTTTCAGAGTAATCTTTTCTTGTAAAATCGCCAACGATGACCAGTTTTTCGTCCTGCATATGCCTGAAAGCGTTGATCTGCAATTCGATCCGTTTCTCAGGATACAGGCGATTGACTGAAAGCCAGAAATCTCCATATTTCTTGAAACCATATTTTGAAATATCAATAGCAGGATACACTACTATTGAATCTCTTCCATAATATTTCCTGATCCTTGCCTGGACATTTCCTGATATCGCTGCAAAATTTTCAACATGATTGAGGAATTTAAGACTCATCAGTCTCTGCATTGCTGCCCATATTTTGAATAATTGCCTGTTGATAAATGGCTCTTTTTGCGCAAATAGATCATGCAGATCATAAAGAACTCTCGGCGGCGAAAAACAATACCATATGTTTGGCTTATGTTTTCTCGCAGCAAAATATGAAAAATTATTAGAAAAAATATAAAAATCATACTTTTTAGAAAAATCGCACATAGCAAAAAGTAGAGAAAGGGATAATTGCTTGAATACCGGCAATTTTATAGTTTTGCCAAGACTGATAATATTCACATCCTCAAATCCTAATTTCTTGATTATATCCTTATCCAGGTCGGTAGTTATGACATCTGCATCGAGTTCTCTTGCAAGTGTCAGAATCAGTTTTTCTCCCCCTCCTATGATATTGATCCAGTCATAGAATATTGCGATCTTCATTTTCATTCTTTTTCAATATTTCCTATCCAGACTATAATAAATCATCCCATTATTAAATCTTGTTCCTCTGGCGCTCTGGAGAGGGCATATTTGCCCCTGCAAATCTCCTTATCTCAACATTATTTGCCAGATAGCAGGTCCAGCCAGCACCTTCGGGGATCGATTCAGTGCTTATTATCCCTCATCATGCTCGAATATACCCCTATCCCAGCACGTGCCGCTCCTCGAAAGGCAGATGCCTGTGGAGTTTATCATTCCCCGATCCTTCATAAATAGCATCTTCGAAGCGCACATCCCCACCTTTTTATCTGAATTCATGGCGCTGACAAGCTCCTCCAGCCATCGTGAAGAAACTTCTGTGTCATTGTTCAATGTCGCTATCAGTTCGCCTCTTGCTTCTCTTATCCCCAGGTTATTTCCTTTTGCAAAGCCCAGGTTCTTTTTGCTTTCGATGATCCTGACTGATGGGAATTCTTTTCTTACATACTCTACTGACCCATCGCTCGATGCGTTATCCACGAAAATGACCTCGATCGCGGGGTAGGACTGGGCGGATAAAGAAGACAGGCAGTTCTTTAAATACTGTTTGCCGTTGTAGTTTACGATTATTACTGAGACAAGGGGTGAGGGGTTGTTCATATTTCCAGGCATTTTTTACTTGATCTTAGAAGGGTCGCTGGATATTATAATTATTGCATATTCGAGAGCACAGGATAGAACGAAAGGCTGTTTGGGAATTTGCATAAACGCCGTAAATAAATTTGGTGTTAATTATAAAGCCAGAAAAGATGTAAGGGTCGCCATTGCCTGTGAATTATATAAACGTGAGGAGATATCATTCGGAAAGGCATGCGAGATCGCCTCTGTTGATATGGAAGAAATGAAAGATATCCTGCATACAAAAGGTATTGACAGGAAATCAGGATTGGAGATAAAAGAAACTGAAAATATTGCCGAAGAGGCGGTAAAGTTTGCAGGAAGAAGCCGCAAAAGCTATTAGTACCCATATGCAAATAATACATCAATGAAGATCAAGACGAAAATAATAGGAAACAAGGTACATGATGTAGGTTACCGTGTATTCTTACTTCGAAAAGCTCTTGAGCTTGGAATGGAGCGATTCAATGCATATAACACAAAGGAGAATGGAGTTCAGGTACTCGTTTCCTTCATGGATGGTGACAGCGATCAAATATCGACATTCCAGAATTATGTTCGAAACAATAGACCTGAAAATGCAGACATATCAGATATCATTTTTGAAGGTTATGCCGGACATGTAATAGGCATAGTTGACTACATGCACTTGATCCAGGTTGAGCAACTCAGCAAGGGAATACCAGCCATTCTTAGTATAGACCGAAAGTTAGATCAAAATAGGACAGAAATCAGCGGTGAAATAAGGGAACTGCGGTTGGATTTAAGATCATATCTTGATGAAAAACTTATCAAAATCGAAAGAGATATTTTTCAAATCAAGGCCAAAATCGGTCTTAAAGCATAATTTTCTATATATTAAATAAAATACTCATCAAGATCTTGAAGGTCGAAAATCTGATAACCTTCTTCCCTCAGCTTTTCTTTGCCCTTGATCTCTTTCGCGATGATCCCGAATTTTTCTTTGCGTTCTGGATCCTGCCATTTGACAAGCGCTGATTTGCGTTCCAGGTCAGTAAGGATCTTCACAGCTTCTCTCTCGCTTAATCTGCTCCATTTGCATTCGAAAAAGGTGATCTCCATTTTCTCATCATTCAGAGCGACTATATCTATTTCCTCGCCTTTATGCCACCATCGTCCCATTTTAGAAAAGTTACCTTTGCTTGTTTCCCACAGGAACTCCTTTGCTATTTCCTCAAATGGTTTTCCGATATACGCATTTAAGTCCCTTGAAATTCTACTGAGAACTTCTTCACTTCTTCCCAGGCTGATCAGGTCTTCATAAGGGAAAATAAACCTGAACCAGAACGAAAAAATGTTATCTTTGAGCGAATATATCCCATTTTTAGACTTCTTGATCGCAGTAATAGAAATCTCTCTTCTTACAAGATCAAGTTCCATAAGAACGCTAAGGTATTTTCCAACAAGGCTCCTCTGGAGTCCTGTGTAGTTGATTATCTCACCCAGTGAGACATTACCTGCTGCTATTGCTTCCAGGATCGAGAAATAATACCTTGGCTCATCGAGTTCTTCCATCAGGACAAAACGCACATCCTGGTAAATATAGGAGTCCATGCGCAGGAATTTTTTCTTTATGTTATCTACGATATTTTTTGATTGATCAATATCGGTAATATAAGCAGGAGTTCCGCCGAATACGCTGTAAAGCTCGACCGCCCTCTGTGTATTTTTAATATATTTTGCAACCTCTTTAAATTGAAAAGGCTGCAACTTAAGCTGTCCTGTTCGCCTGCCATAAATGGACGATTTATATTCCATAAGACGTTCCATCATGGAAATGCTTGATCCCATGAGGAACAGGAATATGCGGGAATTCTTCAGTTTATTGTCCCAGTGATCCTGAAGTATAGAAGGAAGAGCTTTCTCTTCTTTTACAAGGTACGGGAATTCATCAAGTGCAATAATTGTCCTGCTGCTTTTAGATCTTTCATAAACGTACTCAAAGAAAGCATCCCAATTAGTAAAGCTCTGTTTTCTAAGGAAATTATCATCGAAATGCTCGGCAAGCAACCTGGAAAAATGCTCAAGCGCCAAATATTTCGACTATGATTTGATCATCTTCATTAACCCATCCCTGAGATCAACCTCAGGCAACCAACCCAGCATCTTCAGTTTCGAAACATCAGCGCACATTCTTGGGATATCCACAGCATTTGAGCGCCTGCGTGACTCTATGGAAACATATTTTTTTGCAGGATCGATGATATCAATAACACTCTCAACGACCTCTTTTATGCTCGTTT
>JAHIHJ010000154.1 GCA_018899795.1 Methanobacteriota archaeon | reverse complement strand
GATATATTTATCAGATTACTACACGAAAAGTAAAAGGGCTTCAGAGAGAAAGGAGAAAAAGATATATTTTTGCGATACCGGTCTTAAGAATTCCATTGGGGGGCGTCAGGATATTGGTTTTGATGCCGAAACATCCGTATATCTGCACTGCCTGAAGCATGTCTCCGGCTACCCTATGGGAAAGATATTTTACTGGCTTGATAAAAAAAAGAACGAGTCAGACATTATTATGAGTTACGGGTCTGAATTGATCCCGGTTGAAGTAAAATACAGGACATCCTTTGATGATGGGGATCTGAAAGGGATACTGAATTTTTGCAGAAATTTCGGCGTTAAGAATGCATACGTTGTAACAAAAGCGCTCATGGAACAAAGGGAGTTCGAAGGCATCCAGGTCTCATTCATTCCGTTATGGTTGTTCTTGCTCGTATTTTGAGATATGCTTAGGAAATGCATGTTAGGCGTTTCACCTTGATTATCTGCGTCCGTCCCCCCTATCGCATCCCTCTCTCTATCTCATCCAGGATCCTCGCAGCAGTCTCGCGACTGACAAAAAGCTCATGGATCTCCTCAAGCGCCCGGCTCCGTGCATGGCTATCGATATTCCATTTAATGCCAGGATATTTTACATTCATTAAAATGAGCCCGTTCGCTTCCATAGGCTGGAGCGTATCGGTTATTGAGCGGTCAAGCATCTTCGTAAGCCACCCCCCATTTTTTTCGCCCTTTCCTATTAGTTTCAGGGCTGCCGCTATCTTGCGTACCATGTGCTGCAGGAACCTGTTCCCCGCGATATCGAGATAGAACCAGTCGCCATCATTCCGGACAGATATCGTCTTTATGTCGCAGAGCGTTGATTTTTCCTTATCTTCATCTGCAAAATTCCTGAAATCATGCGTTCCCGGGAATATGGAAGCTGCGTCTTTCATTTTATCAATATCGAGTCCCTTTCCCCAGAACACATACCTGTATTCCCTCTCAACCGCAGACATCCTGGCGTTAAAATCCTTTCCCACCTGCGCCCACGCATATATCCATATCTGGTGAAGATCACCGTTAAGCGTTCCTGGTTTTGCAGCTTCGGCGCTCTCTGTGTCAAAGGCGATCACCTGACCCAGGGCATGAACGCCCCTGTCAGTTCTTCCTGCGGCGGAATATCTTGCTTTTGAGAGGTTCTTGAGCGCGCCGCTGTCCCTTAGCGCCTTAAGAAGCTTGCCTTCGATCGTGGGGACGCCGGGCTGTATCTGGTAGCCATGATACTCTGTGCCGAGATAGGCTAACTTGAGTGCTACCCTCACGCGTCTATTCCTCCGGTAAATCGAATTTTATCATTTACGACCTTTTTGTGCCCTGTGCGATACGATCTCTTTTTCCACATCAGATCCAGTAAGCCCCCTGTTTTCTGTTTTCTGGCGCAAGGGAGCTAGAATGTCCCTTATACTTTTTTCAAATATTTCGGGGTTGACTTTTTTCAAGAGCAGGTTTTCCCCTTTGCTGAAAACCAGAAGCTTATCCTGTTCTTTCAACCCGAGATTTTTCATTATTTTTTTGGGTATAACTATCTGACCTTTAGAGGAGATAGTGACCATATCGATCGTTTCGCTCATGGTAAGATATATCTTGTTTGTAAGACATAAACTTTGCGTATGGGGTTCATACCCCGGATGTGAGCGAAAAACATGAGGTCGCCCGGCGCATCCCGGCGCCATCCTGTCCCGTTAGTAAGGGAGGAATTTTATTTTAGAGGGTCAAAATCCACTATACAATTTCATTTAACAAAATTATGATGTGCACCCGCCAATGTAAAGTCGGCGAAAAATGATGACTGAGAACTGAGATCAATCCGAAGCAAAAGAGCATTAGAAAAGAGTGATCGGTAGTTGCATTATATTACAACTCCTGATGACTTATCTATTTATTACGAATAGGATCCATCATGTAATGGGTATACACAAAGTTTATATTACATCAAGTGTAAAGTGGCTATTTACACTGGGTGTAAAGTGGCTATTTACATCAAGTATAATATAATAAAAAAAGATTAGATAATTATGACTGAAGCAAAAATAAAAATAGAAGGAATGATGTGAAAGAAACAATAGGCATTTTTGGAATGACATGCATGCATTGTCACAAAAGGGTGACAGATGCAATCTCTAAAGTTAAAGGTGTTAAATCTGTTGATGTCAGTCTTGAGAATAAGAGCGCCACTGTAGAATTCGAAGACGGTGTCACAAACCTTAACGCAATAAAACAGGCTGTCACCGATGCAGGTTATGAAGCTGGTGAAAAGACATTTGCAGAACCAGATCAAGAAGCACAGCAGAGTGTTCAGGTATGTCCCGTTCTCATTGAGGACGACAAAGGAACTGTCCAAAAACCTGCCGCGAAGCAGGGATCTGGAGCTGCCACCACTATCTCACTTAAGATCTCAGGCATGACATGCGCCGCATGCGCTGCCAATATCGAAAAAATCCTGAAAAAAAACAAAGGTGTTGAATCCGTAGCTGTAAATTTCTCACTGGCAAAAGCCCATGTTGAATACGATCCTTCCCTTGTATCTGTGGCTGACATGATAGCTGCCATCGAGGGCATAGGATATACAGCATCCCGCAAAGTCGATAAGAAAGAGTCAGAAGACAGGGAACGCAAGGCGCGGGAAGATGAGATCAAAAAACAGCGTATAAATCTTATAATT
>JAHIHJ010000153.1 GCA_018899795.1 Methanobacteriota archaeon | reverse complement strand
CCCCATTTCAGCTCTACTGTCTCTACACCTAATTTTTCCAGACCATATTCCTGTACTCCAAGCACAGTATCTTCCACGTTAGCCTGCAAAATGATATCGCCGTAGCCATCGGTCTGCCAGTCCCGGTACATCTTTATCCTGCTTGCAAGCTCAGGCGAATCCACGATCTTTCCATCCTCAATAGTGGACTGCGGATCCATGCCGCACACGTTCTCACCTATAGTGAGAGGAACTCCAGATATTGCAGAACCAATCGCAAGCCCGTCCCAGTTGTTCTGTGCAACTGCAGTGCTCCCAAGACCAGGGATTATGAATGGAAGCCTTAGCTTGATATCTTTTTCCTTGCCTATCCTGACCTCAAGGTCAACATTCGGGAATATCGCAACATTGCTGTTTGCCTCTATTCCATGCGCTCCCACAGCGGTGCCAAGGATATTGAAGTGGCTCAGGTCGATCGGATAATCCTTCTCAGAAGCCGCGGTAATAATACCGAATGGCTGCGGATATATCACTTCTGGTCCGCGATATGCAGATTTTCCGATCTCACACATTCCGATGCATCCATCTACGCATGTTACACACATGCCGCTTAAGGGGCTTATTGAGCCTTCAGTTCTGTTCTTTGTCAGCGTTGCCGCCGTTGCATTTACTCTTGTTAATGACATATTGATCCTCCAGACATTTTAATATTTTTTCTACTTTTAAATCGTTATTTAACATCCTCAGGTTTTTTCACACACGATAGGCATGGCACCATGAAGCACATGGCATCATCGAACTCACTTGTGCAGACAGGTTCGGTGTTGATGCACCCGCTGCACAGAGTGGTTTCCGCATTCGGACCCTGGCACCGCAGTTCACAGACGGGGCAGATATACATACATGCGCCGCACTTTCGACATTCTTCCGATGTCATGTCAAAAGGAGTGGTGATGTACCTGTCCTTCCCTCTTCCAGCGAAACCGATGGCTTTTGCTACCATCTGCTCCTCGCACATGCGCACACATAGTCCGCACAGGATGCAGTCGTCGTTCAGCGGTCTGAACCTGACCTCCCTGAGTTCAAGCAGCGCAGCCATGTCCTGAAGCTTCTTTGAGCTGGAGCACCTTGCGATGAGAAGCTCAAGGATCATCTTGCGCGTCTTTAAAACACGGTTGCTGTGCGTGCGTACATCAAGCCCTTCCCTTACAGGATGAACGCATGACGCAACGAGTTTGGCTTTCTTGCCGCTTCCCAGTTCCACCACGCAGAGCCTGCACCCGCCGTATGGAGTAAGCCCTTCGTCATAGCAGAGGGTGGGAATATCAAGACCGTAGAACCGTATCGCTTCAAGCAGGCTCCATCCAGGATCTGCTTTGACCTGCGCACCATTGAGCGTGAACGTTACCATTTCGCCCCGTTGAATACTCTTTTCAGACATTGCGATCACTCCTTTTTGATAGCGTCGAACTTGCATGAATCATAGCAGATCCCGCATTTTGTGCACTTCTGTGCATCAATTACATGCACCTGTTTTTTCTCACCCGTGATTGCGCCTGACGGGCAGTTCTTCAAACATACGCCGCAGCCTGTGCAATTATCTTCATCTATGCTGAACGTTATGAGTTCCCTACACACACCGGCCGGGCATTTTCCGTCCCTTATGTGCGCAATATACTCATCCCTGAAATAGTTCAGCGTTGACATCACAGGATTTGGGGCAGTTGTTCCAAGACCGCACAGGGACGCATCTTTCATCATACCTGAGAGGTCTTCTATGAGCTGGATGTCCTCCAACTTTCCCCTGCCCTTTGTTATATCAGTGAGTATCTCTCCCAGCCTGAACAGTCCCTCGCGGCACGGCACGCATTTCCCGCACGACTCTTCCTGCAGGAAATTGATGTAGTACCTTGCGATATCCACCATGCAGGTGCCCTCATCCATCACTATCATCCCGCCTGAACCCATCATTGAGCCGACTTCTGTCAGCCTCTCATAGTCAACAGGAAGGTCAAGCAGGCTTTCGGGTATGCAGCCGCCGCTTGGACCGCCGGTCTGCACTGCCTTGAACGCCCTGCCTCCCGGGATGCCACCGCCTATATCGTAGATTATCTCCCGAAGGGTGATGCCCATGGGCACTTCCACGAGACCTGTGTTGTTTATCTTCCCCACAAGGCTGAACACCTTTGTCCCTTTGCTCGATTCCGTGCCTATGCTTGAAAACCAGGAAGAGCCGTTGTTTATTATGAGCGGCACGTTCGCCCATGTCTCCACGTTGTTAAGGTTGGAGGGCTTATCCCACAATCCTTTCTCTGATGTGTGGATGTACTTTGCGCGCGGCTCTCCAGGCTTTCCTTCAAGCGAGGCCATGAGCGCGGTGGATTCGCCGCATACGAACGCTCCGCCGCCCCTGTTTATCCTGACATCGAAACCGAATCCTGAGCCAAGGATGTTATCGCCAAGAATTCCAAGCTCCTGCGCCTGCTGGATGGCGATCGTAATGTTTTTTACCGCAAGAGGGTATTCGTTCCTCACATAAACATACCCTTCGTGTGAACCAATGGCATAAGCGCCGATTATCATGCCTTCAAGAACACTGTGCGGATTGCCTTCAAGTATGCTCCTGTCCATGAAGGCTCCTGGGTCGCCTTCGTCCGCGTTGCAGATAACATACTTATCTTCACCTGGCGCATTGTGGGTGGATTCCCATTTGACGCCAGTTGGGAAACCGCCTCCGCCTCTCCCGCGAAGTCCGGATCTTTTAACTTCGTCCAGTACTTCCTGCGGCTTCATACGGCCAAGCACTTTTGCGAGGGCAGAGTATCCACCAATCGCAATATAATCTTCAATGCTGTGAGGGTCTATCCTCCGGTTATCCTTCAGGACAAGCTGCATCTGTCTCTTATAAAATGGTATTTCCTCTTCATTTTCAATGGTCTTGCCTGTTTCTGTATCAGTATATATCAACCTGTCAACAGTCCTGCCGTTGAGAATTGTCTCCTCAACTATTTCTTTAACATCTTTTGTAGTCAGTCTCTGGTAGAAGATCCCCCGTGGATATATGAGAGCAATTGGTCCACGGTCGCAGTAACCGTGGCAGCCAGTTGTGCGGATGTCCACTTTATCCTTCAGACTTTTTGCAGCTATTTCGCTTATGAATTCATCCCTGACATCAAGGCACTGCTTAGCAAGGCATCCCGGCCCGCCGCATACTGTAATGCAGGGTTTGTCGGGATCCCTTTTCGCCTGTATTTTGCGTCGCAGGTCATTAAGTTCCTTTATTGACGATATATTCAATTAATTCACCTTCAGTCTCGTTTTTTCTTCAGGATCTTTTCCACTTTGAGGGGGCCCATCTGTCCATGATATTCTTCATTCATAACAACAACAGGACCAAGTGCGCATGCTCCCACACAGTTGACGGTCTCAAGAGTATATTCTCCATCCGGCGTCGTATCCCCGGCTTTGACCGCCAGCCTGCGCTCCACTTCTTCAAGCACGTTTTGCGAGCCGCGGACATGACAGGCTGTGCCCATGCAGACATGAACAAGCTGCCTGCCCCGGGGTTTAAGACTTAATGCTTTGAAAAAAGTAGCCACGCCGAACACCTGCGTCCTGGGGATGCCGAGGCGCCTGGCTGTATGCTCAAGCGCTTCACGCGGCAGGTACCTGTACTCTTCCTGTATGTCCTGCAATATCGAGATAAGTGAACCCTGCTGCGAATTGTATTTATCGATTATCGGATCCACTCCGGATATGTCGAAGGTAGTCTGTTCCTTTTTTTTCATGAAATGCTCCTATTGATATTGATAATCAGTTCCTGTCAATATCATGTCCACCCACTTACCTACTATATACTATTTAAAGACAGGAAAATTTTAACAAATCATCCTCTATTAATAGGGAGGAAAAGTCTTTCCGCTTCCTTAACGCAATATTTATATAAAGGAAGCTCCCTTCCGCTTCCGAGCGTGCAACAACGCTATAAAATGTTTACAATACAGAAGGGCAAATCAGGCTCTAAAAAAACCAACTTGGAGGAACATGAATCTTAGACAACCAAATGCGAATGAAGTGACGCAGACCTATAATCGTTCAAAGAGTGTATCCCCTATGTCAGGGATATGCACACGATGTGTGGACGGATGCCGCGGCAACTGTGAAATATTCAAATCCTCATTCAGAGGACGCGAAGTAATATATCCCGGACCCTACGGGAACATCACAGCAGGCGCGGACAAGAACTACCCTGTGGATTACTCCCATCTGAACATACAGGGCTATGCCGTAGGCGCTTTCGGGCTTCCTGACGGAGAAGATCCAAATCCGGACACCGCGATCTTCCCGAGAGTGGACACGGAAACTGAATACGGCTGGACTCAGAAAGTCCGAATGAAAGTGCCCATATTCACAGGCGCTCTTGGCTCAACCGAGGTCGCGAGAAAGAACTGGGAGCATTTCGCAGCAGGTGCTGCCATCTCAGGCATCACGCTTGTGTGCGGTGAGAACGTATGCGGCATTGACCCCGGACTTGTGCTTGACAGCAACCACAAGATAAAGATATCCCCTGAAATGGACAGGCGCATCACAACATACAAGAAATACCATGAAGGCTATGGCGAAATACTTGTACAGATGAACGTGGAAGATACAAGACTTGGAGTGGCTGAATATGTATCATCAAAGCATGACCTTGACACAATCGAACTAAAATGGGGACAGGGCGCAAAATGCATCGGCGGGGAGATAAAGGTTGACAGCATCGAGCGGGCAATAGAACTCAAGAAAAGAGGATACATCGTAACACCCGACCCTCATGACCCGGCGACCGCAGCCGCATATAAGGACAATGCTATCAAGGAGTTCGAGCGGCATTCAAGACTCGGCTTTGTTACAAAGGATGGATTCATGGATGAGGTAGACCGCCTGCGCGACATGGGATTCAAGAGAGTGACACTGAAAACCGGAGCATATTCCATGGTGGAACTTGCAATGGCGATCAAGTACTGCTCAGAGGCAAAGATAGACCTGCTGACAATCGACGGCGCACCGGGCGGTACAGGTATGAGCCCGTGGCCCATGATGGAAGAATGGGGCATCCCGACTTTCTATCTGCAGTCGCTTGCTTATGAGTTCGCTGAAAAGTTAAGCCAGAAAGGAGAGAGAGTGCCTGACCTTGCGATGGCTGGTGGTTTCTCAAGTGAGGACGGCGTGTACAAGGCTCTTGCAATGGGTTCACCCTACTTCAAAGCGGTCTGCATGGGACGCGCACTAATGATACCCGGTTTCGTGGGCAAGAACATCGGCAGGTGGATAGATGAGAATGATCTGCCCAAGACCGTATCAGAATTCGGCACAAAACCGGAAGAGATCTTTGTGTGCTACAAGGAACTCGCCCAGCGCTTTGGTGACGACATGAAGCACCTTCCGCTTGGAGCGCTTGGCATCTATACATACACCCAGAGGTTCAGGACAGGACTGCAGCAGCTCATGGCAGGCTCGCGCAGGTTCAACCTTTCTAAGATAAACAGGAATGATTGTATGGCGCTCACAGAAGAGGCTTCAAAGATATCCGGCATCCCCTACGTGATGAACGCATACAGGGAAACAGCAGAAGCAATTCTGGATGAGTAATTAAAACAGGGCTTTGCGGTTAGCAGAGCCCGAATTTTTTCTTTTTGAAAAAACTGCATTGATATGCGGTTCTTTATTTTTTGGAAGCCTTATCTATCATCTTCCTTTTTTTCCTCAATGACCTGATGGTCAGATAATAATACCCTGATATCACAGAAACGCATATAATAAGGATAATTGAAAAATAAGCAAACATCGTTGGAGCGCTCCGTTGATAATATTTTACCGATATCTGGAATGGATATGGATCATTCCATATAAGGACCTCTCTTCCAAGTGTGTCGATCGTGATATTATCGGGATCGGGGTTGGGGATGCCCAGGAACCTGGAACCTGTTGTGTGATCCGGCGGCAGAACTACCCTGACGCTCTTGTTCTTCACTGTCATTCGTATG
Source organism: Methanobacteriota archaeon (assembly GCA_018899795.1). The sequence continues at coordinate 4,732 of JAHIHJ010000153.1, read as the reverse complement.
AAATCCTGACCGTCTAACTGGGTGAACGCCACGAATCCGGAAAACTCTGAACTGAAGTCAAACCTGATATAACTCCTTCCGAATATGGGTTCGGAAGTTACATTGAAACTCACATTCCCTGAAGAATTAACAGCCACAGGATCCTTGAAATTTGATTCACCTGTATCATCGAGCATGTATTTTACAGTGATCTCATTGGCTACGCTGTCTACCACTTTCACAGTAGTCCCGTTGAGATAATATATCGTGGTGTTATCAATACCAGGAATCTCATACTGACCTGGAGCCCCGGCCGGGACTTCAGAAGAAATGCATCCTGAGACAAAAAAGAGCAGAAGAATACCAGTGAACCAGTACTTCATCACTGCACCAGCATGATGTCAGGTTCGATCTTCAAAATTTCATGACCATCCATGAATATCCGGATCGTACCCCCGCTTGAAGATACTGTTACAGCGATTGTTTCCGTATCCCTTGTTATGGCTGCGGCTGAAGTATGCCTTCCCCCCAGCCCCTTTTGAACTTCCATGTCCCTGGCATCGATATCCAGATACCTGCCAGCGGCGCGTATCATTCCTTTTCCAGTGATTATAAAAACACCATCGATCTGCGCAAAACTTTTCACGGTCTCCCAGCATTCGGAGTTTACGATGCTGCAGCTGTCTTTGGGTTGGTTTTCAAACGGGTTAAGTACAAGAGGATGGGACCGCCGGAGTACTTCATTCGAATCGCCGATAATAAAGGCAGTCCCGTATGATTTTCCTTCGCGTCCCTGGCTGGCTATCTCAAGAGAGATGGAAAGGACAGACCGCAGGACGCCCGCGTCCACCCTTTCAGTACACTCCTTGAGTTTTTTCATGGTCCTGTTAGTTGAAAGGTCATATACTACTATGGAATCGCTGTCATTCATTCGTATGATCCCGACCACAAGACCGCCGCATTCCACTATATTATTTATATAAGCGATGACTGCAGCATCGCCGATATCATTGGCTGCGCTCAATGCCCGGGTTTCAACTCTATCATAAATATTAATATCATTATTTTCTTCGATATACCGGGTAAGTTCATTTATCATCGTGGATTTCCGGGGTGTGAATACAAGAAAAGGGATGCCGGATGGCGTTTCTGGATGTTCTTCTGAAAACGAGATAATTGCGGAAGCGTTAAGGTTGCGCGCCATCTCAACTGCCGATCTTGTCAGAATGGAAATATCCCTTTTTCCGGAAGAGGGTATCTGGGTTTTTGCATACACTTCCCTTTTTTGCAGTTTTTGAGGAGAGGCAGTGCTCAGCGTAATAGCTTCCATAAACATCACATAATGATAATCATTATCGTAACTGTTATATATAGTTTGAGATGATGCAAATGATTCCGATGATGCAGATAATGTATATAATGTAGATAATATTGCCTGGTTTCCTATCTCTGGCATATCACACAATTCCATTGAGCCGTGAAAAATATTCCTCATTCGAAGGTATCCTCCCTAACGTTGAAACAACAGCAGCAAGTTCTGCCGAACCTAAATATACTTTCGCATTCTTACCCATTCGGTTATCAAAGTTCCGTGTGGATGTGGAGAAAACTATGACGTTATCCGCAACTCTTGCCTGGTTGCCCATGCACAGGCTGCATCCAGGTATCTCAAGTCTCACTCCAGGCTGTTTGAATACATCATATTCGCCAGTCTCTTTCAGGTGTTCTTCCACAAGTCTTGTGGGCGGTGAGAGCCAGAGCTTTGATGCGCTCTTTCCCTCTTTCCCAAGTATCCTTGCGGCATTCCTGAAATGGTTAAGGTTCGTCATGCATGAGCCGATAAATACCTCATCTATCTTTTCACCCTCAGCTTCAGAGAGCGGCTTAATGTAGTCAGGATCATTGGGGCATGCAAGCAGCGGTTCTCTGATATCTGAAAGGTCGATGTCTATGATATCCGCATATTCAGCATCGTCATCCCTTTTTAGAAGCGCCGGATGAGCAAGCCATTCTTCCATTTCCTTAATCCTGTTCTCAAGAGCAGCGCATGAATAGCCCTCGTTTGAAAGTGATCTCAATATTGATACACTATCCTTCAAAAACAGGGAAACCTGTTCCTCCGAAAGCGCGATCACCGAAGCTTCAGCCGAGCGTTCAGCGCTTGAATCAGTTAGCTCAAATGCTTCTTCAACAGAGAGATCCAGCCCTTCTATTTCCAATATCCTTCCGTTAAACACGTTCTTCTTGTTCTTCTTCTCAAGCGAGAGTTTTCCCTGCTGCATTGCAAAATATGGAATGGCGTTCACGGCATCCCGCAGGAATATTCCTTTCCTGAGTTTGCCCCTGAACCGCACAAGCACGCTCTCAGGCATATCGAGAGGCATGAAGCCAAGCGCTGCTGCAAAAGCTACAAGACCGCTTCCTGCCGGGAAAGAAATGCCGATTGGGAAGCGCGTGTGACTGTCACCACCTGTGCCCACAGTATCCGGCAGGATCATCCGGTTCAACCAGGAATGGATTATTCCGTCCCCGGGTTTTAGCACAACTCCGCCTCTGTCTTTGAAAAATCTGGAGAGCGACTTATGCATCTCCCTGTCCTCAGGAGTGGGATACGCCGCTGTATGGCAGAACGACTGCATGACTAAAGGGGCATGGAATTCAAGGCATACAAGTTCCTTAATTTCATCGGCGGTCATGGGACCAGTGGTATCCTGGGAACCCACCGTGGTGATCTTCGGAAGACACGACTGACCTGGACAGACGCCTGCAAGACCGCATGCTTTCCCGACTATCTTTTGAGCCAGCGTGTAGCCGCGGCTTGACGCCTTCACAGATGCGGGTTCGATGAACAACTCATTCCTTATTCCGAGCGCATCCTGGGCTTTTCTTGTAAGTTCTTTTCCGATAATGAGCGATAGCCTGCCTCCTGCCCTGTATTCATCAGGAAGTGTTTCTGGTTCAAGTTTAAAATCAGTTATCTTGTTCCCACTCTCATCAAGTATTCGTCTCTTTACGAAATCAACTGTGATGACCATGCCTGTCTTGAGCCCTGAAACATCGCACCTGACAGGAATGGCGCCGCTGTCCCGGGCGGTATTAAAGAATATCGGAGCTATCTGGCTTCCCAGTATGATACCGCCCCTGCGTTTGTTCGGGACTCCGGGGATGTCCTCGCCTGTCCACCAGATGACGGAATTCATTGCTGATTTCCTGCTGCTGCCCGTCCCGACAACGTCGGTTGTAAATGCGATCGGATGTCCTTTCTTTTTAAGTCCCTCAATTTCAGGGATCGCGTTGGGGTAACGGTTCTCAAGCATGTGAAGGGCGTGGAGGGGGATGTCAGGGCGGCTTGTTGCGCGCGATGCAGGCGAGAGGTCGTCGGTATTTACCTCACCCGGCACTTTGAATACCGTTACTGTCAGTGAATCCGGGAATTCCGGGCAACTTGTGAACCATTCTGCCTTTGCCCAGCTTTCCATGACATTCTTTGCATGGGGATTTGATGATGCAAGCTCATGTATTCTTTCAAAGAACCCGAAAACCAGTATCGTATCTGAAAGGGCTTTTACGGCTTCACCTGCAAGTTCCCCGCCTTCCAGCAGTTCGATAAGAGTCTCTAGATTATATCCTCCTTTCATCAGCCCCAGCATTCTTACTGCGTCGCAGGGCGAGAGTATCGGCGACTGCTTTTCACGAAGCGCGATACGTCTTAAAAGTTTTGCTTTTTCAAGCGCGGCGGGATCAACACCCGGAGGGACGTGCTCTTTGAGCAATTTAAGTATTAATTTTTCTTTTCCCGCTGGCGGGTCAAAAACAAGGTCTGAAAGGGCTGCTACCTGCATGGCTGAAAGAGGCAGGGGCGGAATACCCTGTTTTTGCCGCTCTGTTATGTGAGCCTGATAATCTTGAAGGACTGGTGGGATCATTTGCATCCTGAATGCACTGATGTTCTATTAATTTAACGATACTGAATAAGCACTCAACAACAACCATGAAGAGAAATACCGGCGAAAATTTTAGATAACTCCTGACTTTTGCAGAAGCAAACGCATTTTTAGCACGATCGAGATCTTCAATTATCTCGTTCTTTAATTCATCTTTCAATGTATTCACCTTTCAAAATTTTTCTGTTAAAGATCTTAATGTAAATATCTTCCATAACTTCCAGCATATTTCCCACGTTGAATTTATCCATTTCACTTAATACTTTGTATTCATTTAATTTACTTATTTTTGAAAGCGCATCTTTTCTTGATAATGCGTCCACTCCTTCCAGCTTACATACAAGAAATGCCATGTCTTCAACTACCGAAAAAACTATTTCTTTAGTTGATTCGTGATCTTTGTTGGCGTAATTTCTCGTGGCGGCATTTATTCTTTCTCTTATGAAACTGAGTTCTTTTAGATCGCCTGGTGATTTCATGATCTCCCGCACATGATCTCCGCCATAAACTAAAATACCGCTTATCAGCGCAGTTCTTATTAGTTCGTTTTTATTAAATTCATTCCTGGCTTGATTTGAGTTAAGGAAGTGAACATTTATATATTCTCCAAGAAGTTCATGAATTTCATTAATACATTTTTTAATTTCTTTGATTTCTTTCTCATTGTCAATAATTACAAGCAGGTCTATATCGCTATTTTCATCATATGTTCCAGCAGCCAGAGAACCAAAAACTATTATTGCTTTTGATCTGCTGCACACCTTTTCCTTAAAAAGCGAAATAGCCGAAATCCTGGTTTCTGGTAATGT
>JAHIHJ010000152.1 GCA_018899795.1 Methanobacteriota archaeon | reverse complement strand
GAGTATAAAAATGAATTTATTAATATTAATCCAAAAATTTTTGCAATATTATCCCCTCCTTTGAGAAGAAATATAGATAGATTAAATGTCAAAGAAGAATTTGCAGTGTTATTCTTAAATTCCAAAAAAGGAAATGAATTAAAAAATTTATTAAATAATAAAATAAATTTCGTATATTCACTATTAAAAAAATATAATTTGTATCTTGATCTGACACCATTTCAATCAAACTTGAGGGGCAGTTCGAAAAGTAAATTTATAACTAATGATGAAGTGCATCGATTATTATTAGAACATATTGAAAAGTTTCCAGCATCATTTTATGATTCAATTATCGAGTTAAATAAAAAAGTATCATTCTTCAATGATTTATTAAATAGTATTGAGAATTATAAAATCAGAGATAAGATAAATAATGAATATTCAGATTATTTCAATGAGTGTAAAGAGCTAATTGATAAATTAAAAGAAGAAAAAATAACAACTTCATTCGATTCTTCAAATCCGCCATACTTTAAGATAATAGACGAACAAAAATTTAAAAATAAGATAATAAAACTGAAACAAGAATACATCGATAAAATTTCAGATCCAATTATTGATAACTTATTGGATGGTAGCAGTATAAGACCTCCAGTTACTCCCCCACATCCTCCAATTATCCCACCACAGCCTCCAGTTGTTCCACCTCGAACTCCAGTTATTCCACCACAGCCACATATTACCCCACTTCAATCTATTTTAGCTGGATTTGAATGTGGAACAGGGGATGAAGTAAAAATTAAACCTGCCCACTTATTTATTTCTGGTTTAACACAAAAATCAGGAAAAACAACAACATTAGAAGCCTTAATCCAAAGAAGTGGCCTATCCACGATTTCTTTTATAACCAAACCAGGCGAGAAATGTTTTGATAAAGGAGAGAATCATAAACCATTTTTCCAAGAAAAAGCTGAGTGGAAAGTCGTGGAAAAATTGTTTGAATCTCAATTAGGGGAGAAAATGAAAGATGTTCGGGCAAAGCTAATAGAGTTATGTAAAAATGAAAAAACATTAAAAACAATTAAGCATAGCATTGATATTGCCTTAGAAGACTCTAAAGGAACTGAAAGGAAGTCTTTAATCCTACTCCAAGCTTATTTTGAAGATTTATTTAAGGAATTAGAAAATAAAGAATATACAAGCAATTTGAGTTTAAAAACTGGCATTAATTTGATGGATTTAAGCAGTTATAATGAAGAACTTCAAAGCTATATCATTAATAGTGTTTTAAATGAAATATTGCACAATAATAAAAATACAGTAGTTATCATCCCAGAGGCATGGAAATTTATTCCTCAATCAAAAAGAACTCCAAGTAAATATTCTATAGAACAATTGATAAGACAAGGTGCAGTAAATAATAATTTCGTTTGGTTTGATTCTCAAGATATTGCGGGGGTTGATAAGAGTATTTTAAAAAGTGTTTCGATATGGATGTTAGGATTACAAACTGAAGTTAATGAAGTTGAACATACAATCGCTCAAATTCCTCTCCCTAAAGGTCAAAGACCAACAAACGATCAGATTATGAATTTACAGGTTGGAGAATTCTTCGCTTGTTTTGATGGTAAATGTATAAAAACATACGTTATGCCTAACTGGATGAGTGAAAATGAGGCGAAAGAAATTGCAAAATCAAAAAAACATCTTAATAGTTAAAAATAATATGAAATTTGAAATAAAAATCTATAATTTGTTATTGATTGGCTCATGAAGAAAATATCGGAAGGGTATAACAATGGATAAAAAACAATTCCTTGTTGAAAAAGCATACCTAAATGATTTTGATAGATGGATTGATACAGATGGAGTAGAGACAGAAAAACCTGAATTAATATATTTCCAGGGAGTATTTGTTTCTAACGATAAAAGCAAAAAATTTGTTGATATCGTTAAAGATTGCTGGAAGAGTAAGATAAATTTCCAGCAACTATTTGGGGTTATCCTTGAACGGATTAAACTTAAATCACTGCAAAGGTCGAAAATAATGCAAAGCATGGCAAAAACAATCTTTGCGCCCTTTGCGTTCTTTGCGGTGAGATACCTATGTTCCCCAAACAGGCCACAGGGCACCAACACTCGGGGGAATTAGAAATATGCAGTTATTCGGAATAAAAACTCCGCTCATAAGACCGGGTGATGATATCTCGAAAGTGCTGATCAGGGCATTAAAAGCCAGTAGCATTCGACCGCAGGATAACGATATTATTGTGCTGGCTGAATCTGCGGTCGCCACAGCCGAGGGGAGGGTCGTTGCTCTTGATAGCGTGAAGCCTTCAAAAAAGGCACTTACTCTCTCGAAACTTTATGATACTGACCCCAGAAAGATGGAACTCATAATCCGTGAATCTGATGAGATACTTGGAGGAATTCCAGGTGTAGTTGTCACAATTACAAAAGGCGTGCTCTCACCCGGCGCGGGCATCGATAATTCCAATGCTCCCGAAGGTCATGTTGTGCTTTTGCCCGAAGACCCGAAGCGCAGCGCCATCGAGATAAGGGAAAAGCTGATGGCGAAATATGGATGCAGGCTTGCGGTCATAGTTGGGGACAGCAGGACGCAGCCCCTGCGCCTGGGATGCGTGGGGATCGCCCTGGGCTGCGCGGGGATCGAGCCGGTGGAGGATATGAGAGGACATAAAGACCTGTTCGGGAAGCCTCTTATGATCACAAGGCGGGCAACCGCGGACAACCTTGTTTCTGCTGCGCAGCTTATCATGGGGGAGGCTGATGAGAGTACGCCCGCTGTCCTGATACGGAACGCGCCAGTCAGGTTCATCGACGGCAGTGAGGACATACCCACGATCTCTCGTGAAGGGTGCATGTATTTCGGATGCTTCAGGGGTTAAACGTGTATATTTTCCTACCTGAATATCCCCTACATCTGCTTCAACTTATGCCGTGCCAGCGTATGTGTCGGCTCTAATTCAAGCACTTTCTCAAAACACCGCGTTGCTTCTTCATCCATCCCGAGTTCCTTCAGGGTTACACCCTTATCATACCACGCTTTTGTGTTCGCGGGGTCTACTTCCAGGGATTTGTTAAAAGCCCTTATAGCTTCATTTCCACGCTCGATGTTCCTTAAAAGAAGACCTTTTTCATACCACAGTTTCGAGTTATTCGGATTTAAGGCGGTGGCTTTATCATATGCCTGAAGCGCATTGTCAAAGCATTTTATTGCGTCGTAACGCCGGTCAAGTGATTTAAGGTCTGTGCCTTTGAGCGTCCATACCACTCCCTTTCCATATAAAGCGAACCAGTTTTCCGGATCTTTTTGCAGGGCGCTTTCAAGCATGGTAAAACTCTGGGCGTACTGTCTTCGCAGTCCGATGATCAGTCCTTTATGCGCAATCGCCCCTGAATGGCCCGGGTCAAGTTCAAGCACTTTCTCAAAAGCAGCCAATGCATCTGCCTCTTTGCCCGTGCCATAGATCATCGATCCCCTGTCATACCAGATCTTGATGTTCTTCGGGTCTTTTTCAAGAAGCTTTTCGTATATCTTCAGGATCTCAGCATCCCTTTTCAGTTCCTTTAATATCATTACCTTCTCTGATAAGAGCGCGATATTGTCAGGCTCTGCTTCCAGCACCTTATCATAAGCTTCCAGCGCTTCTTTCAGCCTGCCCAGGTTCACAAGTATGAATCCTTTCTCATGCCATGCTTTTTTATTATCAGGGTCGAGTTCCAGGATCTTCTCATAAGCCTCAAGAGCGGGATCATATTGCTCAAGGGTGAGATGGATAGAAGCTTTATCGTACCATGCTTTCAGGTTGTTAGGGGCGGTGGCAAGGATGTTCCTGTACGCTTCCAGCGCTTTATCGAATCTTGCTGCAAGCTTATATTCTTCAGCCTCCTGTAATGGGTCTTTCTTTTCTGGTTTTTTAAAAAAATCGCCGAATTTCATTATTTTACCTCAGTCTCGAATAATACGGTTTACTATCCTTTGTTTTACTCATTTTAACAGTATAAATCTTTCTATGGTTTCTCCATATTCTGGCATTCCGGAAATAGAAAGTTCAAGCAATAACAATATATAGACGTTCAAACATTACGAAATCGTCATTATTTGTAGTTATCAATTGCTGCATATTCTGGAGAAGGTTCTATGCTGAAAGTTAATAATCTGGTTAAGGACTATGTAATCGATTCTGATACGGTCAGAGTCCTGAAAGATGTGAGTTTTGAAATTAAAGACGGCGAGATACTTGGTATAATCGGACGAAGCGGGGGCGGAAAATCCACCATACTGAAGGTCCTTCGCGGTATGGAGCCGTTCAATGAAGGCAGTTTTGAACTTGACGGATTTACGATCAGACCCGGAGCCAGTCATGCCGATATTGCCAGACTTCATAAAATGACCGCAATACATCTTCAGCGGAATTTCGGTCTGTGGCCAGGCGCTGCATATGAGAGCGTGCTGCGGCGTCTTAATGTCGAGAAATGCGGATATGAGCAGTTGCCAGAGAAAGATTCGCCTTACTATACTGAATTATATGAAAAAAGTATGGAGTATCTAAAGCTTGTCAACCTTGATAAGAAAGCAGAGCATTTTTCTGCCGTTCTCAGCGGCGGAGAAAAGCAGAGGCTTTTGATAGCGCGCCAGCTTGCTGCTAAACCCAATCTTCTCCTGCTGGATGAACCAGCCACCATGACATGCCCTGCCACCAAACAGGAAGTCCTCGATACAATAAAGAACGTGAACGAAAAGACAGGACTAAAGACACTTGTGGTCTCCCATCTGCCGGAAGTCCACTCCTATATGGCGCATCGAGTGCTGTGGCTCGAAGGCGGCAAGATAGTAGAGGAAGGCGAGCCGGAATATGTTTTGAAGAAATTCCTTAAGAAAATGAAACCCCTCATCCCCATGCCGCAGAGGAGATCGGATAAAACAATGGTAAAGGTGACCGGTCTTTCCAAGAGATACTGGCTGTTCAGGCAGGGAGAAGTGCTTGATCTTGATAACATTAATCTTGAATTCAAAGAGGGCGAGATAGTCGCTCTCATAGGTCCAAGCGGAGCAGGGAAGACAACACTGCTTCACGCCATGGACGGACTTGTCTATCCTGATGAAGGCGAGATAGAGTTCAGGGTGGATGATGATTGGGTCGAGATGTCCACGTATTCTCCCAAGAGAATGGAAGTGCGAAGGATGACCAGCATCATGTACCAGGAGTTCGCGCTCTCGCCGCTTTCCACCATAAAAAAGCAACTTGCTTACAAACTTGGAGTAAAAGGTCAGAATGTCGTGGAGGAATCCAGGAAACGCGCAAAGGAACTTGGCATATCTGATAAAGATCTTGATGAACTTTACAAGATGACTGACATGCCTGAAGATAACTCAAAGGAGAAGCTTGTGAAAATGGGATATACTCCTGCCATCCTTGGCGTGCTTTTCCCGAGCTATCCCCTTACAGAGGTAATGAATTACGCAAAGCCGGTCTTTGAAGCTGTAGGTCTGCCTTTATCGATCCTTGATGTTAAACCATACCAGATGAGCGGCGGTGAGAACGTAAGAGCAGCTCTTGCCATTGCGCTTGCATCAAAGCCTTCTATCCTGCTGCTGGATGAACCATTCGGCGACCTTGACCCGATAACGCTTCGGGATGTCGCAAATTCCATAAAGAACATCAACAAGACCTTCAACACCACCATCATATTCGTGAGCCATCATGTGGATTTCATAAGAGAAGTGGCGCAGAGGGCTGTACTCATTGACAAAGGGCACATCGTATTGGATGGAGACCCGAGACAAGTTTGCAGCGAATTTATTAAAGCAAGCAATGCCAAATACCTTAAGACCTGTATCGAGGATTATTAATACAGGTAAATATTAGTAATATAATTGCATTGTTAGAATAATGGCTGATACAGGGAAAATTGTTGTATATTTAATAGCGGTCTTCATACTGCTGTTCATCATAGTGGGCAGTTTGTTCATGATCATGGGAGGCGGGGATTTCGGTATATCCTCAGACAGGGTTGAAGTAATATACGTTCAGGGAGTGATGCTGACAGGCAGCATACCTGGAGGATTCGGAATAGCCACGTCTGAAGATATCACAAAGAGCCTGAATGACGCGTCGGATGACAGGGGTGTAAAAGCTATCGTGATGCGGGTAAACAGTCCGGGCGGCTCTCCTGCGGCGGCTGAAGAGATACTGTCTGCTATGAGAAAGATCGACAAACCCATAGTGATATCAATGGGCGACGTGGCAGCAAGCGCGGCATATTATATTAGTGCACCTGCGGACAGGATAATCGCGAACCCGGATACCATTACCGGGAGCATCGGGGTTATCTGGCAGTTCCAGAACAGGTCTAAGTTCTATGAGGAGGAAGGCACTTCATTCTACATCGCAAAATCCGGTGAGATGAAGGACATGGGCGGGGACTGGAGAGGGCTTTCTGATGACGAGAAAAGGTACGTTGACCAGGTCATTGCTGAATCGTACAGCCGTTTTGTCAGCGAAGTGGCATCAGGGAGGAACCTTTCTCTTAGCAAAGTGAAGGACCTTGCTGATGGCAGGGTGTATACAGGTGCGAAAGCAAAAGAATTGGGTCTGGTGGATGAGTTAGGGAGCCTTGATGACGCGATAGAAGTGGCTGCAAGGATGGGCGGGATAGAAGGAAAACCACAGGTGACATACGCGAACAGACCTTCACTTTCAAGACTGCTGTTCGGCGGAGAAAATGTCGAGGTATCGGCATTCACAAGCTATTTTGATAAAAGCCCGTATGGGCGGCTTCTTTCTATCTCGTGATCATTTTAAATGGAGATATTAACAACGAACTCAGACAAACTCGATACGAACTCATGAAAACTGGAGTTCGTTCCAGTTCGCACAAGTACGTTGTTGACGTTATTGTTGTTTTTGATTTTTAAGCTATCTTATCAGATTTGCCTTGGGCTCACTTCTTTGCCCGTTTCCTGATATTCATGACCTTCTTATCAAGCTCGACCGGCAAATTTTCGTTTATTTTCCCTGAATACATATCATAGCGGGCAGCCAGGGATATTTTTGCAGCCACAGCCCTTGCTATTTTTCCGCGGAGCCGTTTTGGCGCGGTGTTCACGTAAGGGTGCCTGAAGATCACGCCGTGCTTCGGGGATGACGCTTTTCCTCTAAGGTGCTTGAAGAGCGCGTTGCTTGCGCCTATTACCTGCACAGTGCTTGAGGGCATTGAAGCGAGTTTTTCGAGGCTTCCAGCAATGCTAAGAAGGCGCGCGCCGAGCAGGTATCCTGCGACGCCGGTGAGATTTGGCACGGTCTTTTGCATGCTTTTCTTCAGGTATTCCTCGATAGAGAGGCGCGACTCATATAAACCGAGAAGGGACGATGCCAGGCTTTTCATTGGTTCCGATCCCGGCTCTTTCATTCCTGCGATATAGATAGCAAGCTCTCTTCCTTTCAGGTTTGTTTCATCGAAATTCAGCATGTACCATTCCCTGAGCCTCTCTGCAATGATATTCCCGGTCTCATCGATATCGTCGATAGCTTCCACAGCTGCGATTATCTGCCTGTCGGGCGTCACGGAATTCTCAACCTGTTTTTTTGCAAGCCTGATATTGAGTTCGTGGAGCAGGGTATCGTATTCTTCACGCGATGTAATGAAGCCATGTTTTACTGCAAGGTCTCGAAGGTCTTCTCCTGCTATTTTCCCCCGAAGCAGTAAAGGCTCAGCAAGAACGCGGTCAAGGATTGCTTCAATATCTTTCTGGAATAATTCTATTCCAGTTATCCTGTCTTTATCGAGCGTGAAAATACCGAACCATGTCTTAATTTGCATGCGCTGGTATATTCCCTGTTAGTACAAAAAACCTTAGAGAGGAAAACTATAAGTATTAAACATTATAATAGAATAATCACAGGTGGTCTAAATGAACACACAAAAAATGGCAGGGTATGTTTTGTATGCAATAGGAATAATAGGCGGCGTTGAAGGGGCTACGATGATGCCACGGGGCACTACAGGCATATTGACAAGCGTGGTAGCAATCGTTGTGATCGTAATAGGCGCATATCTGCTTGAGAAATAATAAAAATAAAACAATATTTTTTTTCTAAATCTTATCCATAAGTAGTTTGGACTTTATTTTTATCTGAACATTAACCTATTTTAGGTTTTTTGAAACATTTTCCAAAGCTTTAATATCGTAAATGGATTTAATTGCAGAAATAAAGGAGTGATTTTATTGAAGAAAAGTATCCTTTTAACCGCAATGATAATAGTAATTGGAATATTTTTATCAGGATGTGTGAGCAAATCTCCAACCAACGTCGATGAAAAAGGCTCGCCTGAATCTGCAGTTTCACCTGCATTAACTCAGGTTTCTCAAAATGCTGACCTAAATAAGATTAATGAAATGGAAAATAAGGTCAATTCCATGCAGCAGCAGATAAATGATTTGCAGTCAAGTTTGGATAGAGTTGGGTTGCCAAAACCCAGCGATAAAAAACTAATTCCAATTGTGCCTTTCAGGATTGAGATTTATTTTGCAGAGTGGGACATACCTTTAACATACACTTTTAAAGAGGGAAATGAAGTCGATATTAGAGATAGCTATGGTGGAACTACAATGGGGCAATATAAATTGTTTCGAGAGAACAATACTATCAAACTAAGTTCCAAAAAGGATGATTTTTATGGATTAGTACTTTACGATAATTATGCAACTGCAATATACAAAAATGGATGGATTGGATGGGCTAAAGAATATAAGGTCTTCCCTCCTAGACTTAATCCAGAAACTCAAAGATATGAATTAAATTGAAACAGGAGCAACGTAAATGAACTTTAAAGGCAGTCGAACCGAAAAAAATCTCCTCGGAGCATTTGCCGGGGAATCCCAGGCAAGGAACAGATATACTTATTTTGCCAGTGCGGCAAAGAACGAGGGATTTGAACAGATATCCGCGATCTTCCTTGAGACCGCAGACAACGAAAAGGAGCACGCAAAGATATTCTTCAAGCACCTCCAGGGCGGCGAGGTTGAGATTACGGCGAAGTTCCCTGCAGGGGTCATCGGGACTACAGCAGAGCATCTCCTTGCTGCAGCTGAAGGCGAAAAACTCGAATGGGGAAAACTCTATCCTGAATTTGCGAAAATCGCGAAAGAAGAGGGATTCCCTAAGGTCGCAGAATCGTTCACCGAGATAGGCGAGGTTGAGCAGTTCCACGAGAAGCGGTACAGGGCTTTGTTAAAGAACGTGAAAGAAGGCTCTGTGTTCAAAAAGAAAACCAGCATAAAATGGCACTGCAGGAACTGCGGCTATATCCACGAAGGGACAGAAGCGCCAGAGACATGCCCTGCGTGCGAGCACGCGCAGTCATATTATGAGGTGCTTGCTGAGAACTGGTAGTAATGGGTAATGAGTGCGACATCAAAATATGCGGATCCCTGTGCTGCAGGAACTGCCCTGTTCTGACAGAGGATGAGGCTCTCACACTCATAAAGAATGTCAAAAAAGAATACGGACTTGAGCTTGAACTAAAAAAATATTTCAGGAAAGCAGAAGGAGAGCACGGGCATTACTATGCTGTGAAGATGATAAAAGGGCAGTGCATCTTTCTGGATAAGGAAAAAAGATGCCGGATATACAGGTGCCGCCCGACGCTGTGTGAGTTATATCCGGTGATTGATGTGGATGCGGTTGATGTGCGCTGTCCTGATGTCGGGAAAAATAAATTCTCACAGGAGATGCTGGATTCCCTGAAAAAGCGCTATGCGGATGAGGTCGATGAGAGGATAAGAAAAGAACACACGTTCAGATTCATATAACCAGCAGTATTGTTTTCAGTTATTCCAGTAGCGGAATAAGCAAATGCGTTTATGCTATCCTATGCGTAAAAAAAAACCAAATTCTTCCTTCCCGGCAAAAATATTTACACCCTCGCCACATCCCCCGCGCTTCCGACCACTATTTCCCTTACGTTCTTATACTCCTGGACTTTACCTGTGATCCTCACCTTTTCCCCTTTTCCTAAAGAATCATACACTTCCTTTGCCCCATTATCCTTTGTTACGAACACATTGACATCAAGGTTCAAGAGCTTTATAATGAGATGATCACCGGTCTTTGTCATCTGCTTTGATTCCACCGTCCCCTCCACATACACGCGTTCATCCAGCTTTGAGTCCTTTGAATACACCCCGGGCTGCGAGGAGAATCCGAAAAACGCGATGATCAGGGAGAGCGCTGCCATTATCAGCAGCACCACGACCACTTTTTCTTCCTTTTGCATCATTAAATTTTTCCTCTCTTTTCGTCCAGATTTCTATAAAGGATATAAATCCTTCCAAAAAGTTTGACCGTTATATTAAGGTGTTAATATTTTATTCGGATAACACTATAAATATAAATTATTTACTATTCACATATTTTTAAATATGCAAACCATTTTCATAAGCAAATCATTTGAAAATCCCTGTATCCCCGGAATGCCTTCATTGTCAAGCGTTATTGGTTATTGATTCGGTCGCTATTATAGATAAAAAATCTGAAAGAATAATTATAAAACAAGATTCCAAAATTAATCTTTTAAAGTATATAAACAAAATACCTTTTTCAGATATAAGTAGGATCGTAACAGAGCGTCATATCCATCATAAAGGGGATGAGGATGATAGTTTTACATGGACTGTAAATTTAATCAAAATTCAAGGAGACTCCATTAAGATTTATGAAACTTCTTATAAACCGGTTGCGGAGAAATTAGCAGAGAATATTCGTAGAATAACAAATAACAAGGAAAATTATTGGATAACCCCCTAAATGTCTTGGAATGGGTGCTGGATGAGTGACATTCTGACTATAGAAAATCTACACTGGAAAGGATATATTTAATGAGGATGTAATGAAATATATAAAAAGAAAATGTTGAGGCACATAAATGACCATACCACATATTGCCATCCCCAGAAATAAAATCGTAGAATTCTGCAGAAAGTGGCAAATACGGGAATTAGCCCTTTTCGGTTCAGTGCTGCGCGATGATTTCCGTCCGGACAGCGACATTGATGTTCTCGTGACGTTTCGCGAAGAAGCAAAGCATACACTGTTCGATCTCGTCCACATGGAAAAAGAACTCAAAGAGATTTTTGGGCGCGAAGTGGACATAGTAAGCCGAAGGGGTATTGAATCAAGCAGGAATTATATTCGAAGGAATGCCATTTTGAGTTCTGCAGAGGCAGTTTATGCAGCGTGATAAAGAATACATGCTTGATATTCTTGAGGCTGCAAAGCTTGCTATTCAATATATTGATGAAAAAACCAGAGAGGAGTTTTTTAGTAATACACAATATCAGGATGCAGTAATTCGGCGCATTGAGATAATTGGAGAAGCCGCTCGCCGGATCTCAGAAGAAACACAGGCTGCATATCCGGAGATCCCTTGGAGTGATCTAATTAGTATGCGCAATGTTATGATACATGAATATGATGATATCGATATCTGGATTGTGTGGGAAACTGTAAAAAATGATCTTCCTCTGCTTGTTGATTCCCTGGAAAATATACTTGGAACCACTTAAGACGAGTTAAATGCAGATGCTTAGCAACAAATCCAAGTTCATCGGCGTTACGCCCGCTGCAATTCATAATAAGCAGTACCTTCGCATGCCCTGCAATGAACTCCGTCATCATTTCTCACAACAAGGCTTT
>JAHIHJ010000017.1 GCA_018899795.1 Methanobacteriota archaeon | reverse complement strand
TGACCGCAAGACCGAACATGGAAGCCACAATACCCATTCCCATGGCTATTTGTCCTATGGACGGTACGCCAGTTCCAAGACCGTATTTTGAAACCCGCCTTACTGCTTCGGCGCCCCAGATAACGGCACACATTCCTCCGAGAGCTCCTGCTGTGGGGAAATAGGGGGAGAGATATATACCCAACAATCCTCCAATTATCCCGAAAGCTGCAAGTGTACTTGCTGGTATTTCTTTAATATCACTCATATTACATCCCCCATGCGATCAATACAGCCAATATACCGCATAGCAAGCTCACAATAAATGCTGTGAGCGTATCCTTTGGAAGAACCCGCCTGAACTTTGGGTCATGGAATCCCTCTATCGTGCCGCCTACACCGTATGATGCAATGACTGCGTTGACATAGAAAACTCCCATAGTAAATATGCCTGCTACCGCTGGAGCGCTTTCACCTATCAGCGGCTTGTATATACTTTCAAGAGCAAAATATATCATTGCCCCTCCGATCCCGCCAAGCGCTCCACCGATCAATCCGCTCACATAGCATACCATCGGAAGACCCTGTCCCTGCGTTCCTTTCGACATGTATATGTCCTGACGCGCTCCTGTTATCGGGTCTTTCTTGACCTGGGCTGATGCGAATGGCACTCCAACGCCGTATGCATATACAAGACCGCCAAAGAACATAGTGACCGCCATCATTGTCATTGAACCGATCGCTCCCGCAGCAAGTACCAGAGCCATGGGCGCATCTGGAACACTGGAATACATGTAGCTTGCAGTTAACAGGCCTACAAGGCCTGAACCTGCAGCTAACTCAACAGTTCCTGTGCCTATTCCTGTTGCCTGAGCCATCGCAGCAGGCGCTCCTCCCACAGGCACGAAGTGAACAGCAATGCAGATAAGAGTGCCGCTGATAGCTATAAAGAGTATCTCCTGCAAACTTAAAAGTAATAATTCAGTAGCCATTATGCTGCAGCCTCCTTTTCATTTTTTTCTTCTTTATATGGACCATATGCGTTCTTGATACTATATTCAACAAGCCTGTGCGCAATTGCCAGTAAAACCACGATAATTAATCCTATGATTATTGTCAGCCAGAAATCATCTTGCGTCTTGGGCTGAATTATTGTTGCAGGCCAGCTGCTAAGGAAAACGACTAAACCAAGCCCCAGACCAGTGACTGGTCCTCCATACTTGGCGCAGAACCAGACGTTATCTATGCTGTTCCTCAGCCCGGATTCGGCTTTTATCACGATCCTGCCGGAAAGCGCCGTATTAAGACCGCATCCGAATTCGCGGTTCTGGAACTCCCTCTCAGCCCCGTAATGGACATCGCCCACAGAAGAGCCTACAGCCCCGGCAGTTATTCCCCATACCAGTGCGAGGAAGGGAATTGGAAAGGGATGCCCCAGCACTACACACTGGATATATGCAAGGGACACAAGACAGACGTTCATGATGAAATTATGTGATATGATCGAGGGTGTTGTATATCTCATAATATCCATGTACAAAGGCTGCTTGAACCTTGCCTGGCTGGCTACCCTGCCTGCGTATGAAGTGGTCGCAAAGATGCCCAGCACTATTGCTCCTACTAATGCGCCTAACGCAATTGCTGTCAGCAAAAAGAATCCCTTGTCCAGTAACACTACAGTTACCGTACCTGAGATCACAGCAGACATACCGTTGCTTACAGGTTCGCCTGAGACCGCTTTGTTGTATATTCTATGCAGAAAATTCATCTGAGGGGCTAATTGTACCTGGGAGTTAGGATTGCTCTGGGAGCCAACATCGGATTCTAAATCCTCAAGGCATCCGGCAATAGTAGCAAGCGCTCCCATGAGTGCAAGTATAGCCATACTCATGGTCAAGTCTAATACCATTTATTTAATCCTCCTTTATTATCCTGAAATCACCATTAAAAACTAATGTTGGATAGTTTTAATCGACTATCATATTATACGTTATAAATCTTTCGAAATGTAGTTCAAAAGAAAATAAGAGTAAGATAAGCGGGAAGGGGAGTGGGGTGGTATCGTAAAAAAAACCCGCTTATCTTGTTCGTTTTTTAGCGAACATGTCAATATAGGGAGGACAACAATAAATAGTTTTCGTTTACATTTCAATTTTTGTTTATGTGTTTGCGCTATGTTTATTAAATATCATGACAATTCCTCCATCATGCAGCATGAAATATTGTATAAACCAGCGTATACTCTGGTTGAGGTAAAACTGGAAGCGGGAGAACGGATAGAAGCAGAATCAGGGGCTATGGTATATATGTCCCCCGGAATCGAGATAGCTACAAAAACAAAAGGTGTAGTGGGTCTTGCTCCGCCCTATCAGGGGGACATAACTCATCACAGGCTCAATGGTGAAACACTCTATATACAGAACGGAAGCTATATGGCATCCTCTCCTCAGCTTAGCCTTGATACCAAATGGGGCGGAGCTAAATCCTTCTTCTCCCGCGAGGGACTATTTCTCCTGAAGATGAGCGGGACCGGGGATGCGTTCATCTCAAGCTTTGGGGCGATACATGAGGTCAAGATGAAAGAAGAGACCTTCATCATAGATACTGGACACATGGTAGCTTTCACCGAAGGTCTGGATTACAGCGTTAAGAGGGTTGGCGGTCTTAAATCAACAATACTCAGCGGTGAGGGTCTTGTGGCAGAGTTCAGAGGGACAGGGACGCTATATTTGCAGACAAGGAGCATGAATTCATTCATAGGCTGGCTAACGCCGTTCCTGCCCAAGAGCGGATAAGATATCTATTTTATATAGTTAAAAGCCTTTTACATCATCAGATATGCCAAGAGTCGGAATCGCGGATACAACCTTCTCCCGCATCAACATGGGGAAAATCGCCATCGATGAGCTTAAAAAAGGAGCATCCCTACAGATAGAGCACTACACAGTACCGGGAGTGAAAGACCTGCCTGTGGCCTGCAAGAAACTTATAGAGGAAAAAAAATGTGATATAGTGATGGCCCTGGGTATGCCCGGCGCTCAGGAAATAGACAAGATGTGCGCCCATGAAGCCTCGCAGGGGATAATTCATGCGCAGCTTATGACGAATACGCATATCATCGAGGTCTTTGTCCATGAGGACGAGGCAAAGGATGGGAAAGAGCTTGCCTGGCTCATGGAGAGGCGCACGCGCGAGCATGCGCAGAATGTTATAAAGTTATTGTTCCACCAGGAGAAACTGCAGCGCGAGGCTGGTACGGGGCAGAGACAGGGGTTTGCGGATGTGGGTGCAATAAAATAGAAGGGTATAAGTTTATATAATCATGAAAATACTTTTAATTATGAATAAAGGCAGTTCCAGGGAAAATATTAAAGTAGGATCAAGTGTAGGCATCGTTTTAAAACAAGATCAGAAGAGTGGGAAAATAACGCAGGGTATTGTAATGAGAATTTTAACTAATTCTTCATCTCATCCCCATGGAATAAAAGTTGAATTAATGGATGGCCGGGTCGGAAGGGTTAAGGATATCAATCAAAAAGCTGCATGATGTAATTATATCATAAGCAGCCCTTTTTGCCAGTCATTTATTATCTTTACAGCAGTCCTTGTTTCATCTACCTCGCCCTTTTTCTGCAGGTAGTTGCTATGTCTGCCTATGAGAATAAGTGTATCATAGGAATCCTGTCCTTCTATTGTGACATTATAAAATGATTCCAGTGCAGTCTTGTTTTGCGTGCAAAATTTCTCAATTATCTTCATCGCAACACCTGTTGGGTCCTTCAGGTGTGTCGCATCCTTCACTGCAAGAAAGCCAAGTATTGTCTCATCGTTCTCATCAAACGGTATCACCCCGGGAGTATCCATGAACCTTATCCGCGAACCGGCCTTCACAAGTTGCTCTCCTTTTGTGTGGCCGGATATTGGGGACGTTCCGGCCCTGTGCCTGCCTGTCACGGCATTGATCACGGATGATTTACCTGTGTTAGGATAACCAACTGAACCGACCAGTATATCGCGCCCTTTTATGGCTGCGATTTCAAGTATCTTGTGTCTTAAGATCGTTGTCCCTGACCTGTCCTTACTGGATATAAAGACAGTTGGGGCGATTTTTGACAGGCGGATCTTGGTTTTATCAAGTGTTTCCTTTGATACAAGATCACATTTGTTGATGACTATTATGAACGGCTTCCTTGAACGGGCAATTTCATTTTCCACTTCGCTATTTCGCGTCTCGTCCGGAAACCTGGCATCTACGACCTCAAGAAGGATATCGGCTTTCTTTATAACATCCTTTACGATATTCTGGTAGCTTGCCATGCCCTGTTCTATGCAGCATGAGAATATAAGGATGAGCCGATATGACAAAATTATCATTATTAATAATGATAAGCTTTAAATACAATGAATAATCATTATAGATAGGTGATATACATGGAGACAAAACAAATACCAGAAATCGTAATGAAGAGGAAAGTCTGCGATTCGTGCGGTGATAGCAAGTTCGAATTTGACCTTGATACACACGTGGCGCAAGAATATATCTGCGGCACCTGCTCTACCTGAGCATTGGCTCAGGTGAATTCTCTTTTTACTCCTAT
>JAHIHJ010000151.1 GCA_018899795.1 Methanobacteriota archaeon | reverse complement strand
TCCTGGCAAACCTGATCAACTGCAAAATATGTATGTTGGAAGGGCAGCTATAATCACATAAACCGCACTCAACACAGCTGTAAACATTGAGTTTTTTGCATTCGTCATATCTGCCTATATTTGAAAAGGAGGCAATTCGGGCTGGCAGAATATTTACAGGGCATACATCCACACATCGTGCGCAGTGGATGCAAGGACCGGGTTTGGTCCGCACCACTTCATCAATGGACTGAACAGTGATTTCGGTAGTGGATTTGATCACAGGGACTTCATCTGTGACCTGGGCTGTTCCTGTAAGTATTCCGTTCATGATAATTTTGGCTGGTTCACCCACATATCCGCCACTGGACTGGATAATATCTTTGAAACTGGTTCCAATACCAACCTTCTGAATGCCCGGCTTCCCCACTGCGCCAGATACTGCAACATTGACCTCGATCGGGGGGATCCCTTCAATGATTGCATCGTTAACTGCCAATGCCCCATAAGCGCTTGATATCATTACTCCTGCATCTACTGGTGTGTCGATATTTGAAATCCGCATCCCGGTCATATCATGAGCAAGAAGGTTGCTCATTAACGGTGTATAATTATGTTTCATTTTGATGATTCTAATATTGTCTTCTTTTAATCCATATCGAATGGCTGAAGCAAGCTGGTTATTATTCCTGTGAATTATGAATGCTCCCTGCGCTGCATCAGTAGCTTTCATTAAAAGTTTCATCCCGCTTATCAGTTTTGGGATATTTTCTGGCGTGCAGTTACTATTTGCATCGGAAGTATAAGTAAGGTTAACCAAAATTGTATCTATGGTCTTTTGGGTATTTAATATATTAAAAACCGGATACCCATTCAGTTCGACGATCCCTGAATCCTTCAAAGTGTCAAATATATATTCTTTTGAAGGGTTTTGCTGGGGAATAAAATTAATAGTTTGATCAGTCCCATTTGATTCTATTATTATACTGGGTTTTTTATTACAGCAAGGGTGTGGCCTCTCTTCAATACCAATGACATGTCCAGAAATACTGGAATGGACCTTCGCCCCAAAATCGTTATCGCATTCTCCGATTTTCTGTCCCTTTAGTACATTATCATCTACTTTTATCAATGGTTCACAAATAGCACCTCTATGTTGTAATAATGGGATCACGACTTGTTTGCGGTACGGTTTCGATTGTTCGGTTGAGCTGCTGTTTTCTATCTCTTTCTCTGTCATCTCATCATCCCGCCGCTGAATTATTTGAAATAATACTATATTGTCCAGGTAGTTCTTTTACTGTGATCCAGATCAAGACCGCTGATAATAACATCAAAAATGCACAAAGGAAAAAAGGAGTGAGAAATGAGACATATCCTGCCAGCATACCTCCCACCAGCGGTCCTATCGCCATACCACCAGCGTTTGCGCTCATAACACAGCCCATGCTGTGACCGATATTACTGCCATCAGCCATTTCTGTTGCCAGTGCTACAAGAGGTATATTTACTGCCGCCGCTGCAACACCCTGTAGTATCCTGATGAAAATAAGTTCATTTATAGAAGAAGCGTATCCAAGACTTATTATAAGAATAGACGACACAGCAAGACCTAACACTGCAATTTTTCGTTTCCCGAAAGCGTCTGAAATGGTACCAATGGGGATCTGAAATAGCAATCGTGCAAGCATGAAAACTGAAATCATGATACCCAAAGAGAACTGGGATGCACCGAGCCGTCCTTCAAATTCAGGTAAGAGTGCCACGACGATCATGGTACCTGCCATCATGACAAATACAGTGCCTGATATTACCAGGATATTTTTTGATATCTTTGATGGGGTAACACTCTGGTAGCCTCTATATGTTTCTTTGACAAAAAAACTGACCAATAATAAGCTCAATGTTCCTAAAACTGCACATAGATAGAATCCTGCTGCATAACCATAGTACATTGCCACAGCCCCGCCAAATATTGGTCCTGTCCCGAAAGCAATCCCACGAATGGTGGAATGCATCCCTAATACCCGACCTTTTGTGTTCGGAAGTGATAAATCTGATAACATACCCATAAGTGATGGAAAAGCGGCGCCGACCAGCAAACCTTCAATGATTCTCAGGACTATCATTGATTCAAACAAATGTATCTTTGCATATGAGAAAGATATTACTGCAAAGCCGGCAAGTCCGAAAAGAATGAAAGGTTTTCGCCTGCCTATTTGATCGCTGAGAACACCTAACAGAGGTTGTGAAAGTGCAATAACAGCGCCAAAAACGCTCATTACAATGCCCACCTTTACTGCTACAGGTACTTCATGAAAATATACAGAATTCAACTGCGCAATATATAGAGGTATCAGTGCAACCATCATACCTGTCCCGAAATCCTCAAAAAACCTTGAGAAGGAGAGTATATACATCTCTTTCTTGATTTTCAAAAACGTACCCGACATGATCCTTTAGTCCCCTCCTCGGGCTATTTTGAATAACCATTGTTTACTTATTACCTCTACAGGTTTTGGCCTGGCAGGAATGGTCTCTACAGTGATTTTATAAGAAGTGAAATCTGTGGGAGGGTCGGTCTGGGCTGGATCTGCTTCATATCCCAGTAAATTCCAGTCAATCCTGGAAGTATTGCCGTGACAATCAGCACACCATAAAGCACCTTTACCAAGAGCGCTTTTCTCACCCACAATATTATGGCTTACTGAATAGTAAAATTGCCTATTTCGTAATACGGCATTGTTATAATCCGGTTTTCCGTTTACATCTATCTGAGATAAGACAATGGGACTGCCCCACTGCATGCTTGAATTGGGATTATTAACGATATCCAGATCATTTCCTTCATCCCACCATGTTATAGAAATTAGATTGAACGGCTTTAACATAGCACCTGAATCATCCCTGTTAGATGGATAGGGTATCCCCTGTACGGTACCATTGAACCATGCCAGTACTGGCTGGAAATCCGTCTCTCTGAATGTGATATTTCTATAGCCTTTTGTCCAGTCAATTGAATATATTGGCTTACCGCCTGGCAACATACCACCAGGAAGAACAGGTATATGACATGCCTCGCACGATACCTTCTCAAGATGAGCATCCACGATCATACCATGCGTAACTTCAGTATGGCAGTCTATGCACTGTCTTACGAGTAGATCAGTGGTTACAGGTGATTCAGACCGATCGATAATGTTTCCCCTGCCGATCTGATGATTGGAGGTTATATGGCATTGAATACAGCCAATACCTGCATTGGAATGAACGTCGTAAGAACCATAATTATCACTGCTCCACATTACAGCGCGTGTCGCAACATCGGTCTGGTGGCATTTATTGGCACATGTAGTATCTGCAATATGAGTGAAATAAAAATTTTCAGTGGAAGTATCACCTGAATGACATGTCTGGCAATTTGTGCTGATACTCCCTCCTATGATCCCATCTGCATCATGTTTCTTAAATATGAGTTCATCTTCTGAATGACATCGGCCGCATTCCGATTGTGCAGCGACAGCCGCAATTGCTGGTTTATGTGGACAAATACCTTGAACATGGCACAGACTGCATCCTCTAATAAGTTTTTTTGTATCCTGCTTTTCAATAAGATTCAGAAAAAGGGGATCCCACTGTCCATCTGTTCCATATGAATTGACTCGCTGCACATGATATGAATTGACTACCTCATCATATATGCTATAATGACAGCTTCTGCATTTCTCATCCGACCATGTATCGTTGTTGATATAATGTGCTGCAAGGGGCTGGTATCCATTATAATTGATATTACCTAATGATATTATGATAAAAGTCGATAATGCGAAAGTAGCCAGTAATATATACACCTTTGTCATTTCAGTACCCTCTTTATCATTTCATTTTAATTCTCTTATTTTGTTCGCTTATCCAGGCGGCTCTAATGGGAGAATAGAGGGGGTGGCGCTCGATCTTATAGAACATCATCAAGGACTCTGTAAAACCAAGCAGCAGTGCTATGGTCAGGAAAAACACCAAAGCCATGGCGATATTAAGACCAATTGTTATTATAATTCCCGTTGTAAGGATATTTGTTTCAACAAGGACAATTGTCAACATCGAAACCAATACCAGTGGATATCCGATCCGTTCAATCATACTTCTCACCTGAAAGTTCCCGGTACCAGTAAGGATGTTCCTGCATCGATTCTTCTTTTGAAATTGTCCCTGTGACCATGGTATTATCCAGCGGGAATCTGAATGCAGTCAGATGAACTATATAAAAATGTGGCAAAATAACACACAGGCTCACAATCGCTAAACTGCCGTGAATAAGCTTGATTGTTAATAAATATGATATTGGAAGGAATGGTGCAAATAACCACGGCGCCCACAGCACAATACCGGACATACCCAGAATCAGACAATCAATAATAATGACGCTCCAGATAAGACCTTTCTGAAGCCAGCTGTATTTATCGTAATCAGTTCTTTGTTGTCGCATGCCCAGGATCGTCAGGTTATCATTCATAAAATCGACTATATCTTTAGAAGTAGGGTAGACGATCTTGTTAAAATAAGTTCTATCAATAAATTTCCAATACAACACTGAATAGATCAAATAATAAATTGCAGACGACAGTAGTCCGATTGCAGCCAGTCTATGAATAAACAAAGCATTTGATAAACCCATTAGCTTCAATATCCATCCCAGATGTTCAGGATAGAGGTGAGGGATCCCTGTCAAATATAACATCATTATGGATATACCTATAATGAAGTGAACGATTATCTGGTTTGGAGAGAATCTTTCTATCTGGTAACTCAATTTAATCAACCTTCATGAAATCCTTTAAATCTGGTAAGTTTTATATGCATCAATATCAAATGAGCTGTGAGACTAATTACACAAAAAATAACATAAAACCTGGCCAGGTAATGTACCCACAGAACTTCTCCAGAATCGACGATAATGGCCCTTTCTGGAATAACATTTTGATTCAAAAATATAAGTGCTCCTGCTATTGCCAAAACCGTTAATGTTAAAGAAATTATTCCGATCTCTTTT
>JAHIHJ010000150.1 GCA_018899795.1 Methanobacteriota archaeon | reverse complement strand
ACCCCAAAAAAGCTGGGTGCAAAGGGCGAACTTGAATTTACAGGCAGGGGCGTGTCCTACTGTGCTACATGCGATGGTTTTTTCTTCAGGGACAAGACCGTTGTCGTGGTTGGCGGCGGGGATTCAGCCATCACAGAAGCGATATTCCTCACCAAGATGGCAAAAAAGGTCATTGTGGTGCACAGGCGGGACAAACTGAGAGCAGAAAGGATCAACCAGGAACATGCTTTTGCCAACCCGAAGATCAGCTTTGTATGGGATTCCGTGCTCGAAGAGGTAGTGGGAAAGCAGGTCGTGGAAAAGGTAATGGTCAGGAACGTGAAAACGAATGCGATATCAGAGATAAAGACCGACGGCGTGTTTATTTACGTGGGGCTTATCCCGAACACCGGTTTTGCTGACGTGAAGAAGGACGAATGGGGATTCATTATCACGAACGACAGCAGGGAAACATCTGTTAAAGGCATTTTTGCGGCAGGCGATTGCAGGGTCACGCCGCTTCGGCAGATAGCCACGGCTGTCGGGGATGGGGCGATAGCTGCGGTGTCAGCTGAGAGGTATATTGAGGGATTGTAGTTCAGATTTTTAATTATCAAGAATGTAACCGCAGATAAAGGCAGATTCCCTTTCGCAGTGCATGACACAGATAACGATGAGGATAATCAACCCGACAGACCAGCAGCAGATAGCCCGGAGCATCGAGAGCGCGAGCAGGGAGCTGATATCTGAGCTTCCTTCACTTGCGAAAGGTCAGGCGATTATCTCAGGGGTGGCGATCAATACGCCGACGTTAGTGAGGATACGGAAGAGGCTGACGAGTGATGTCAGGGGGAGGAGCAAGGATGCGCCTGCGATGTGGGCGGCGCAGAGGAAGTATGAGGAGAAGCATGAGAGGGCTGAGGTGAGGGCAGATGAGGAGATGGATGTGGGGGTGTGAGATTGGAATACTATTATGTCCAGAAATTGGATTGGCTGAAAAACTTGGAGCCGGTCGCTCTACCCGATACCGCCTGAAAGGACTGGTCTAATCGTCAAGTAATCGTCAAGTAAAACTCACTAATCGTAAAGTGAAAGAGAAAACTATGAGGTCCTATGGAGTTGTTCATTTATGAAAAAGAAACTGAGGTTTTCCCACTTCTTTCCATAGATGGTGGGCACAAAGACCATTAGCTGCATGAATTAGCTTTTGTGAACTGAATGGCTGCATCTTTCAATTTACTCTGCCGCCCGTATGCCATCCCCGGTGCGACATGGGCATTGGAGTATAATGGAGCGATATTCACGCACCTTTTCAGGGTGTCAATTGCCATATCCAGTTCATGGAACTCGCTGTAGCCCATGCCCAGAATGTACAGCACATTCGGGCGATCGGAACGCCAGATCCTCCATGATGAATCTTGCCTCCTCTAATTTGCCATCCGTGAGCCGGCGTATTGACCTCTGGAATTCAGCATCGAAACTTTCATCTTTTTCCTGGGGGGCTCCACTCGATAGTTATGATGTCATTCTGTATATCAATTGCAATATTCTTAGCAGATCAACGTAATTTTTTAGAAAATAGTTATACACTGCTTCTTTGAATCCCTCACTTTTTGAACCAAAACTATCCTGAAAACGGAAATAATATAGAGAAAATTTCAGCAATGAATGTAAAAACAGTAAGTATATACCTTTTTTTAATCAATTCTTACTATATTACCTTGGAAAAGCAAAAGGTTTTAGCCCTACCTACGCTATATATAGATGGTTTTATGGGTCATGAAGTGCTTTTTAAGTTGGCCTAACAAGGGAATAGGTGGACATAAATAGCGATGAAAAGAATAAACAATAAAGAAGGAAAGATAAAAGTATGAAGAACGTAGAAATGTTAATTGAGGGGAATATCTTAACGATCAAAGTGGATTTATCAAAAGATTTTGGGCCTTCAGCATCAGGGAAAACGATTATTATCGCATCAAGCGAAGGCAATCAGTCAATTCCAGGGAAAGAAGCTGTGAAAATAGGACTGAATGTGTATAAGAAAAAATAAAACCGCAGATAAACGCAGATGAACGCAGATTTCTGGAAGTTTGTGAATCAATATTTTTCGGAAATAAGGGCAATTTCAGCTATTAATGAAAATAAACAAGAGAAAATTGGTTTTCAATGACTTCTGATCTTACATTCATAACTAATGAGGGGGATAAGAATCTATTAAACAGATTTGCCACTCTT
>JAHIHJ010000149.1 GCA_018899795.1 Methanobacteriota archaeon | reverse complement strand
GACCTCAACTGACAGATTAATATTGTCAGGGGGTTCGGACAATATGATCAGGTTGCTGCCGTTTATATTTGCATGCATGGGCTTTGGCATGGCAGCTTCACTGTTACCTATAAAAGACATCATTGCGGCAAGACCTACCATTCCTACGATGGTAAGCACGACCATATTTATCGGAAGACCAAGAGCCATATTATGCTCTGTTATTTCCTTGTCTGATATAGAAGAACTGCTTTTTGGTCCTCGTAATCGTAGAATCCATTGGCTTTGACTATAAGCTTTAGCTCTAACATTTGTTGATTTGGTTTCAGGGTTACCATTGTCCCTCCTCCACCTCCAGATCCTCCAAGGATTATGTACCCCTCACCATTAGAGTCAGTTTGATCTGTTCCAAACCCTCCTCCCCCGCTCATTGTTGCGCTTGCTTTCTGAACAGGATTATTATCCCTATCGTAAACTTTAATTCTCACTTTGACCTGATGTTCCCCTTCGCCGATTATTTTAGCAGTATTTCCATTTGTAGTAACATTATTTCCAATTGTAACATTTATTATATCCACGCTCAGGCTTTCCTTGGATTTCGGTATGATCGCAAGCAGCGCAGCCAGCGCCACCATGCCCACCACCAGCATTACAACTATGTTGATCGGTAATTCAATCGCATGCTCATCTTTTCTGAATTTGTTTGATCGTCTCATGATACCACTGTTTTTTACACTGAGCTAAGGAGATATTTAAGAATATCGACTTTGTTTTCAAGCGTGATAATATTCTCCGCTCGCGTGCTGCTGCACCGGCGACCCGCATGGTTCCACTCCAGGCACGCCTATCGCATCAGCGCGGCACTGCCTGCACAGCCTGAACTGGGGCAGGAACTCTTCTGCGATCGTTCTTGCCATGGTGAGTTCGTCGCATTCCGGGGCTCTTTCCTTTTCGAACTTCTGCAGGGGTATCAGCGGGATTATGTTCATAAGTATGGCGCCGTTCTCTGCCGATCTCTTCGCTATCTCCTTTACCTGCTCGAAATTGATCTCAGGGATTAGCACTGTGTTCACCTTGACATTCAGCCCAGCCTCGCTTGCCTTCTTGACACCAAGGAACTGGTTCTCAATAAGCAGCTTTGCGCCTTCAACGCCTTTGTAAGTCTTATCGTGATAACGCACGAATGAGTATATCTTCGCCCCAACTTCGGGATCGACCGCATT
Source organism: Methanobacteriota archaeon (assembly GCA_018899795.1). The sequence continues at coordinate 1,000 of JAHIHJ010000149.1, read as the reverse complement.
TATTGTCACGGTTACACTTGTAACTCCGACCTCGACGAGCCTGTCAACATTTTCAGCAAGCACAAGACCATTTGAAGCCACGCACTTGATCAGGTCGGGGTATTTCTCATGCACAAGGCGCAGGGTCTCGAAAGTGTCCTCATTCGCAAGCGATTCTCCAGGTCCGGCTATACCAACGACGCGAAGGTTCGGTATGTCCTTGATGTACTTATCAACACGGATGAGCGCCTCCCGCGGGTTCAGGATAGCGCCAGCCACGCCAGGTCTGTGCTCGCATTTATCCAGCTTCCGTATGCAATAGTTGCACTGGATGTTGCAGCGCGGTGCCACAGGTAAGTGTATCCTTGCTGTCGTGAAATGCGCTTTCTCATTGTAGCACGGGTGCACGCTTGTAAGATGCGCGAATTTGGAGCCTATGTTGCCCCAGCGTTCTGTTTTCATATTATCCTCATTTTTGTTCGTCTACATTTTTTCGAACATATCTTTGCCCACGCCGCACTGGGGACATACCCAGTCATCAGGAAGGTCTTCGAAAGCAGTTCCGGGTTTTATTTTCGGGGTATCTCCCATTTCAGGGTCATAAATGTAGCCGCAAACTGTGCATCGATATTTGTCCATTTCTACCTCCGCAACTTAGAGAATCGTGCTGTTATATAAAATGTAAGTATCACTAAAACAAAAGTGAAACCCGGGCTCTTTTCTGTGGCAGACGAATACAACGTGTAATTTGCCGTTGCCTCCAACAAAATAATGAGTGAAAATATTTTCTCTTATTGGGGCGCCTGCTGCCGCTCTTCCGGGATTGGGTAAGAACTTTGTCACCCCGGGCGTCATGTGGCAGTGCTGGCACGGTGTTGTCTCATTGAAAGGTCCTCTTTTTACCCTGCCAGGTAGTCAATAGGCGTGTGGCATTTTGTGCAAAAAGCATCAAAAGTGCTGTTAGTTTCCCTGCTTGCCATCACGAAAAGCTTTTCATACACCGGGTCTTTGTGCGCCATAG
>JAHIHJ010000148.1 GCA_018899795.1 Methanobacteriota archaeon | reverse complement strand
TTTCTACTTGCGCCCTGTGTATCGTATTATAAGTACAGAATGGAATGATCCTCCCATCTGGCGTTGCATAATGAACTCCACAGCGGGTGATCCTTTCAAGGTCAATATTATACAGATCCATAAAATGCATGGAGCCTATAAAGAGAGTATTTCGGTGGAATTCCTTTATCGATTCCCCGGTTCCTTCTTTCAGGACATCAATAAAGAGTTTTTTCACATCGATCGATTTTGGCGCTTTAGATAAATCTATGTACTTAGGTAATGCTGAAATAAGGCTGCCAATTCTTTTTATTTTTCCAAGGGACTTGCCGATCCATTTGTCTCCATTTAAGGCTAGGTCTTCTATATGTTCAAGGAGTCCTTCCACATCGATAAAGCGGGTTATGGGTATCATTTTTCCATTTTCAATATAAACATACGTACCAGTGCCGCAATGCGGATGTACCGTAAATTCAATAATAGGGGTACATTCTTCAGCAGCAACAAAATGGGAGATGGGCAACACAAAAGGTACAGGGTAGAAATCATTCGCGGTTATTGCTCCGTCGGTCTGTTCATCTATCAATTTAAATAAGTCAGAAATAGTAATTCTTTTTTTTATCCTCTCTTCTCTATTAATCCTTCCTGTAAACGAAATGGGCTGGAAATTTATCCCCTTTACAGTATCCATATTCTTTATGCCAAAGCGGATAATATCACCTACCTGCATATCGTTTACGCCTCTTGCAAGCGTCGGCACAAGAGAAACGCTGGTAAGGCCCGACTTTCTGCAATTCTCGATGGCTTTAAGTTTGAAAGGGAGTGCATTAAATCCTCTGTTCTTGATATAGGGCTCTTCGGTCACCCCATCGAATTGAAGATAAACAGTATGAAGACCTGCATCATATAATTGCAGGCATAACTCCAGACTCATTGAAAGTTTAATCCCGTTGGTTGCCATCTGGATCTGGGTAAAATTAAATTCGCGGGCCATTTTCACGATCTCGACTATATCATCCCGCATAGTGGGTTCACCTCCCGTAAATTGGACAGCAGGACAGGGAACAGGTTTTTCGTTACGGAGCATCTGCATCATTGTCCTTATCTGGGTGAGTGATGGTTCGTAAAGACAACCTGAAGATGAAGCGTTGGCAAAACATACGGGACATGCCTGGTTGCAGCGGTTTGTAACATCTATGTTGGCAAGAATGGTTGTGGTCTTATGGGATGTACATATCCCACATGAATTTGGACAATTCTCATTTAGTCCGCTTGGATTAAGCACTCCTCTGCCATCATGCCTGTACCGTTCAAAACGTTTGAACTGGACTGGATCAGACCAGTATATATCCCTGAAATACCCGTGTTTAGTGCATGTTTTTTCAAAGATCATTTCTCCATTCTCTTCAAGTATCGAAGCATCGATAACAGCAAGACATTCAGGACACAACGATTTCGTTGATCTCATGAATAACCCCTTAATCCTTTTTTGTAACAATGTGTTGCTTATATATCAATCCATTCCACATCAATAATTTTTATGTAGAATATTTCAGCACTTCATCAAAATTATCAATGTACTCAACATTTATCCCGATATTTTTCTCAATATAGTCTTTGTATATATGATTTCAGGTACTCTCTCAATAACAGTAATTCCATAGAAATTTCTTGCCCTTTCAATATATTGAATAAGCCTGCTGTTCTCCCGAGGGAGTAAGATCAGGCGGCATCATATTCCCGGTCATACTGACTTTCCTGACTTGTTCACGAATAGCTATCTTCTCGACGCAAAAATCCTGCTTCAGTTCTCGCTGGCTGTGGTTCCTGTACTGCTGGCTGAAAAACTTTTGTCATTATATTATCCGGTAAACAGCGAATTATCAACACTTTACATCACGGGTCTGGGACTTTTTCTTATCGCAGCTTCCATGATAATCCTGAACAGGCTGGATAGCCGCTGGAAAGGCAGGATGTAGGAATTGTCGTGCGTTCAGCGTACGCCCGTTGTATCGATTATGCCAGTCCTGATCCTTTCTCTGACAGCTTCGATAGCAGATAGGATTCTACTTGGAAATGCTTTTTTATTCTCTGTATATAAACCCCAAACCTTTATGTTAAGATGAAACATATCTTTGGTCGAAGGCTTTTGTTGTGGATTACAGTAGCCCTCCCGGGGCTTTGAACCCTTTTGAGAGGTGAAGATTATATCTAAATACTTTCCACTCAGTTTTTTCTTATTCAAGATATTCTTTTATATCTTCACAAACCAAACATGTTATAGAAAGTAAATTATGAGCGACAAAGGACAAACATCATCAAAACACCAGAAATCAACTGGAGAAAAGAAGAAACAGAAAAGTGGATGGATTTCAAGGAGTTCTGGTTCTGGAAAGAAAGAACAAAAGGATACAACGATTGTATATGAAATAAGACCATATGAAACATACGAGGAATATTTGGCTTCATTCGAAACTCCAGAAGAATAATCTTTAATAAGTTTTATATAATTATGATAAAATAGGCATTTTTCCGTTGGTCTTGCAATGAGCCTATATCCTACCCAATCATTACTCGAACAGACCCGGCGTGTCTCAGCAGTTTTACAATTAGTATTACATCGTATTACAACATCAGGTCACAGAGCAACAAAGCAAAGGGGGTAATCGAGTGAAAGTATCTCATGGAGCGCGGGGATGGCTACCGGGTCTATTCCATGCTTGACCAATATCTTTTAAACGATACTCTGGATTTCGGCAGCATCGTCTGGGAGTCCTTACTGCCTTGTCACATAATTCTTATTAGGAAAGAGGGACATATATTGTTTAGGCGTTAATGTCTCTCAACTGTATTAGATTTTTTAGAGCGTTGGATGTGTTTTACTGAACGCTAAACATCTGCGATGGGTGTTTTGTCAACACCAATCTAGATTTCCCCATTTTCTCCACCATCTATTTCACTGTTTATCTGAATATATGAAGTATTTTCATAAATAAAGTAAATAAAAATCTATACCCCTCAGATTACTTTTCAGTCAGTTGAGATTCAATTAATAAAAAATAAGTGTTCGTATTTCTCAATTACATGTTAATAAAGGGTTCGGATTTTATTATCCGCTCCTCAAATATTCCCGGGGATCGGTCCATCAATTTCTATGAATTCATAGAAATTATCCCAGTTAAGCACAGTTGAAACGCAACCTGCTTTATCCAGCACAAGCCCGACACCGAACAGGTTTAACTTCTCGCACATCTCAAGCCCGGCTTTTATTTCAGTAATGCAGCCTACGCCCAGTATTGCACCGGGTTTGTGTTTACGCACAAGCCGTTTTATAAAGCTTGAGCCTGGGACGATGAACACCTTATACCCCATATCTTCCGCGCTTTTAACTGCTGGTCCCACATCGCAGTGACCGCAGTCAATACATTTCATTCCCTCCGGGCTAAGTTTTGACGGGCAGTCACCCGCTCTCAGGCACTGCGGTAAAAAGATCAACCTCTTATTAATGGGCGTATCCCTGAATTTTTTCATCGATATCTTGTTCTTTAGCGCGATCCCCACATCATCCACAATAGCGTCATCCACACCCACAAGTCGGAACAGTGCTTTGACAAGTGTCTCTAGCACTGTAATAGAGAAGAGCATGAAATTGGGGAAGATAAACCTCTCTGTCTTGAAGGAATATCCGATCAGCAAAGAACCCATGATCGCAAGCACAAGCAGAGCTAAGACGCCAAAAACCACAACTTTCCCTAAAATTATGAATAATGAGTCTATTTCGATCTCCATCTGTAAGATATGATATGCTACAGATAGATAAGTCTATCCGACACATCATAATGAGTTTGCCATAGCGTCATGATTCGCTTGGATTTTATAAATAGCTGCAAATACATTGCTCACGCACTCGCTTCTACCTTAAAATGGATTGAAAAACAGATATCGCGTCACATATTTCTGACATGATGTTGAATTATGGTCGTCCACCAATCATATGAAAATCAACCTTGATCGATTGTTATGCGTAAAAAAAATAAACAGTATACCGGCGCAATTCAGCGCATGCAGGAATTACTATGTTCAGCTTTTGAAAAATTTAGCCGCAGATGAACGCAGATAAACGCAGATTTAATGCTACGGATTTTGAAAAATAATAACACCAAAACCATATAATCCCACGCGCCGAATTGTTCCTGAAGCAAACACATATGAGAAACTTAAATACAGGAAGAACGCTAAATCACATGAACCGATAAGATGCGATGTATTTGATGCTACAAATCTGCGTTCATCAATGCCGAAACCCTGCGGGTTCTCGACTCCGCGCACACCTATGCCCCCGCAGGGCATAGGTGGACACGCCCTCCAGAG
>JAHIHJ010000016.1 GCA_018899795.1 Methanobacteriota archaeon | reverse complement strand
GTTCTCAAAAAGCGCTCCCGGCATGCTCCTTCCGATAAGCTCCCGTGCAGTGGCATCTATCATTCTCTGTACTTCATCATGTGTCAAAAATCCATCCTTCTCACATTCGATCAGGAGATTGCCCGTAGTTTCAAGTTCCGAAAGTATGTTCCTTTTTTTTCGGGCATAATCATTATTCCCGAGGTTCGGAAACTCAGAATTTAACCTGTTATCAAAAAACCTGGTTGAGATCAGTCTTACTTTTTCCTTTCCAATTATATTTTCCCAGTCACTCAGCATCGCCGCATTCATACATCTAATAATGTGATATTAGTTAATAAAAAATGTTACCTGAAAAATGTATGACTTTTTTCATACATCTTTATTCACGCTTCTTTTTTCATTGCCTCTTCGATCTGTTTTATCCCTTCCTCGATCCTGGGATCCAGCCTTTCCCCGCCTGCCGTTCCTGCCCTTTCCATCGTTTTAACGATGTTATCAAGGTTCATGTCTGATTCGGATGATCTTATCAAAGTCTCATTTGTCATGTCAAGCGCAGCTGAAAGGGCGCTATCCATCTGTTCTGCTTTAAGGATCGTCTTATCAAGCTCCACCTGCATCGCTGCAATATCTTTAACATCTGATCCCTCTGCCATGATGTCGCTCATATCCTTTGCGAAAGCAAGGAATTCATTTGATACATGCAGTGCGTCGCGCTGTATCTTGATCCCCTCCATGTGAAGAAGGAGTTTCTTCCCCTTTTTTATTTTGTCATTCATAGTGAAATATCCGGCTGCGAAACGTTTTATCATTTCATCGTCCTTTAATCTTGCCGCTTCTATCCCCTGTTCCCAGTATCTTTTCTTAATGCTTTCACAATCATCGATATAATTTATTATGACAGCCTTAGCTTTTCTGTAAGATATCTCACGCTCTATCTCCATCGTGTGTTTTGATTTCTTGTCGAATAATCCCATAGATTTATTAATTATATCGACATGTTGATATAAGTTTGTAAGGATTAGAAGTGAATAATGACATCCACTGACTTCCTCATCAACGGATTGATAAATGCGTTCTCCCTGATATTCTCCCTAAATCCATATATCCTGAGCATCACCGGCGTGTCGCTCAAAGTATCAGGCACCGCAACCCTGCTTGCCGCCCTGACCGCAATTCCGCTTGCTTTTGTGCTGTCATTCTGCAACTTCAGGGGAAGGCAGGCACTGATCACTCTTGTAAATACAGGCATGGGTCTTCCTCCTGTATTTGTCGGGCTCTTTATCTTTTTGATGCTCGTTCCCGCAGGTCCTTTCGGGCAGCTTAACTGGATATTCACTCCCTGGGCGATGATAATAGCCCAGTATATAATCGTAACGCCGATCATTACAGGCATCTCAATAGCAGCGATTAAGGCAGTTCCCCGCTCAATTATCGAAACGGCATATACGCTTGGCGGCGACAGGAAAGATACTGTCATTGTTACCCTGCATGAGGCAAAGTTCGGCATCATCACGGCGGTCCTTGCGGGGCTGGGCAGGGCGCTTTCAGAGGTGGGCGCGATCCTTATTGTTGGCGGCAACATCGCATACACCGGCAGCGTTGGGGGGATAGGTGAGGGTCTGTCCTACACGCGCACCCTGACCACAGCGATAACGCTTGAGACGAGCAGGGCAGATATTTCAACTTCCATCGCCCTGGGCATCATCCTTATCACCATCGTTCTTTTTGTTAACCTGCTGGCAAACACTATCCAGAGGAGGGAATAAATGGATATCTTCAGGATAGAGAACCTCTGCGTAAAATACGGTGAAAAGGAAGCCCTGAAGAACATTGATCTTGTCATCAGTCGCGGGGAGATATTCGCCCTTATGGGTCCGAGCGGGGCTGGGAAGACCACGCTGCTTCGTATCCTGAACCTTTTTGAAAAGCCTACAGATGGATGCCTTGTTTTTGAGGGCATTCGGTTGAACGGCACGCATGTGGAAAAGCTCAATGCCAGGCGAAAGATGTCTCTTCTATTCCAGACGCCCTCTGTGTTTAACGCATCGGTCTTTGAAAATGTTGCATACGGTTTGAAGATCAGGGGAGTGGATAAAGATACAATGGAAGAAAAGGTCATTAATGCGTTGACCCTTGTCGGACTTGATGGAAAAGAGAAGCAAAAAGCCCGAACCCTCTCAGGCGGTGAGGCGCAGCGCATGGCTTTTGCTAGGGCGATCGTTTATGACCCTGATATCCTCCTGCTCGATGAACCCACCTCGAACCTTGACCCCGCGAATGTGGCAAAGATAGAGGAGATCATTATGAGGATACGAAGTGAGCGGGGGACGACCATTGTTTTCGCAACTCATAATATGTACCAGGTGAAGCGCATTGCGGACAGGGTGGGTATTTTGTTGAACGGGGAACTGATAGAGGTGAACAGCAAGGAGAGGATATTTGCGGAGCCTGAGGATGCAAGGACGAAGGCTTTTGTGAATGGAGAGATGATATATTGAAAATGGAGAATAGATAATGTCAATAAAAGAACTTGAAGAGGAGATCATAGAAATTGAAAAAGTCCTGAAAAATTTCAAATCAGGTAGTTTAGAATGGAATAACATTGAAGCCATAATCACTGAAAAGAAAAGAAAGATCAGCAGGCTGAAAACGCAAGAATATGGTGAAGAAGATGACGTATCTGGCGGCTGTGGAGGAGATTGCGGCAGTTGTGGCGGGGTAAGGTAATTTGAATGTGGAAAGTACGACCTTTATAATGAGTGCAAATTAATTTAACATATGAACTTTAAGCGCGCTTCCGGGGTGTTATTATTCACAGGAGCGGTGCTTGTCATAATAGGAATACACCTGGCAGAGTTCCTTTATCCAGGTTACAGCGTATC
>JAHIHJ010000147.1 GCA_018899795.1 Methanobacteriota archaeon | reverse complement strand
GAACGAGTGGATCTCTGAGGGCACTCATATCAATGCCATAGGCGCGGATGCAGTGGGCAAGGAAGAGCTTGACCCTGCGATATTGAAGCGGGCAAAGGTAGTTGTGGATGACATCCCGCAGGCTTCTCATTCGGGCGAGGTAAATGTGCCGATATCAAAGAAATTGATCACGGTAAAGGACATCTGCGCCGAGCTTGGAGAGGTAATTACTGGAAAGAAAAAGGCGAGAATGAGTGATTCCGATATCACGGTCTTTGATTCCACGGGTCTTGCGATACAGGATGTTGTGACTGCGGATATGGTGTATAGGAAGGCATTGAAGGCGAACATGGGTATGAAGTTACAGCAGTTCTGATCCCGGATTTTAATCAATATTTTCACACGGACAAACAATTTAAGAAGGAACAAACAATATAAAATGGAATAATCATGGAAAATTCAGAATTTAAAGATCTAAAATTATCAAAAGAGATACAGAAAGCAATTACAGATATGGGATTTGAAGAAGCCACCCCGATCCAGAGCCAATCCATTCCTTATATGCTGGAAGGAAAAGATGTGATCGGGCAGGCGCAAACAGGTACAGGCAAGACCGCAGCATTCGGTATTGCAGCTTTAGAGATGGTAGATCCGCACAATAGGGGGGTACAGGCTGTGATCTTATGTCCCACAAGAGAGCTTGCGATACAGGTATCGGAAGAGCTGAAAAAGCTTTCAAAATATAAAAGAGGCATTGAGATCCTGCCCGTTTATGGTGGGCAGCCTATTGATCGCCAGATAAGGGCGTTAAAAACAGGTGTACAGATAATTATAGGCACACCAGGGCGAGTTATGGATCATATGGAACGCCGGACTTTAAAACTGGATGGCGTAAAAATGATCGTACTTGATGAAGCAGATGAAATGCTTGATATGGGATTCAGGGACGATATTGAAACCATTATGAAGAGGATCCCCAGGGAAAGACAGACCATTCTGTTTTCCGCAACTATGTCAAGGGCTATTCTTGACCTGGCAAAAAAGTACCAGACTAAGCCGCAAATGATAAAATTGGAACATAAGGAAATGACCGTTCCAGAAGTCGAACAATTTTATTATGAAGTAAAATCACAGGCAAAACCCGAGGTACTTTCACGTTTGATCGATATTAATGACATTAAATTATCACTTGTGTTCTGTAATACAAAAAGACGCGTGGATGAACTGGTTGATACCTTAAAATCACGAGGATATCTTGTGGATGGACTGCACGGGGATCTGCAGCAAAGACAAAGAGACATCGTCATGTCAAAATTCAGGAAAAAAGAGATAGAGATACTTGTGGCAACCGATGTGGCAGCCCGCGGGATAGATGTGGGAGATATAGAGGCTGTATTCAACTATGATATTCCTGCTGATGATGAAAATTATATTCACAGGATCGGAAGAACAGCAAGAGCAGGACGGGCAGGCCGCGCAATTAGCTTTGTGACCGGAAAAGAAGTTTACAGGATAAGGCAGATACAGCAATTCACAAAATCCAGGATCACTGCCCAGAAAGTTCCTTCTGCAAGTGATATCGAAGAGATCAAGACGAACCTGATCTTAGAAAAAATCAAGGGGATCATTGATGCCGGGCATCTGGGAGAATATAGTAATATGGTTGAAAAACTCACCCAGGAAGATTATTCTTCTTTAGATGTGGCTGCTGCTCTGTTAAAAATGCAAATGGGCGAAAGGGGCAAAGAAGAGACAATGAAGAAAAAGGGAGTGTGACGTATAGTTATCCCCCGAACATATTATAAAAAATTAGATAAAACCTAAAAATTTTCACCAACTGTCATGCCAAAAGCTTTATTGTTGAATAATTGCTTAATAATTATGAGTTTTAACACTTCAGAAAATCCTGCTAAATAGGAGATGCAATGAGAATTCGATATATACTGACCGATTATGTGAATCAGCTTATGGCGAAGGCTGTCTATGATAAACTTGAAGATGGTACATTTAGCGGGCGGATTCCATCGTGCAAAGGTGTAGTGGCTTTTGGCTCGACATTGCGTGATTGTGAAGAAGAGTTGCATTCAACCCTTGAAGATTGGATTCTGGTCGGTTTGAAATTGGGTCATCCTTTGCCAGTAATTGCAAAAATTAATCTAAATACTACTCCTACTTATGAGCAATTGGAAGCCGTGTAAGCGGCGAGATTTCATCAAACGGTTGAGGAAACTTGGCTTTGAGGGACCGTATTCTGGTACACGTCACCAGTTTTTGATATATGAGCAGCATCGTATAGCGATTCCTTCCAATGCCGAATACTCAGTACCTCAACTCAGGTTTATGATACGGGAAATAGAGGAAATTATAGGTCGCGTTGTAACTGTGGATGAGTGGCACAAATTGTAGCGAAATCCCTGAGATCAAAAGCAAGATAACCCATATCCCTCAATTTTTCTTTGTCCTCGATCTCCTTTGCGATAATGCCATATCTTTCCTTTCGACTGTAATTATGCCATTTCACAAGCGCAGCTTTGCGCTTTAGTTCAGCCAATATTGTCTCTGCCTCTTTAGCATCCAATGAACTCCACTTACATTCGAAAAAGGATATCTCCTTTTTTTCTTTATTCAAAGTAATAATGTCTATCTCTTCAGTTTTATGCCACCATCTGCCAATATCCATAAATTCAAAATGCAGCAAACTTTTTTTGTTCATTTCTATCAAAAATTCTGCTGCCTGTTTTTCAAACGCCTTTCCGAAATAAGAATTAATATCTTTCATGATCAATTCAAATGCTCTTTCTGGATTGATTTCCAGCAATCTTGAATTTTTGTAGATGAACCTGAACCAGAAATTAAAAAAATTATCCAGAAGGAAATATCTGGTGTCTCTGGCGCGGCTCATTATCACTGGTTTTTCTCTTATCACTATCTCATAATTATTTACAAGTTCGTGAAGGTATTTTGATACTGCGCCTGACGGCAAACCGGTATAATCTGAAATCTCCTTCGGGGTTGCATTCCCGGATGAAATCGCTTCAAGTATCGAAAAATAGCTCCTGTGCTCAGAACCAAACTCAAGAGTGAGTATATTTTTTCCTTCTTCGGCAAGTATCTTTGTATCTATGAATAATTTTTTAAACGTCTCCACCGGGTCATCAGTTCCCATCTGCCCGGCAAGAAGAAGATATTTGGGAACGCCTCCAAATATGAAATAGAACTTTGAAGCATCCTCTGTTTCCAGATCAAAAAAAGCGTTCAGGAACGTATAACTATCAAAAAAGTTAAAGGGTTTTATATTAAAAAGCATCGTAGCTCTTCCAAACAGGGGTTCTTTGGTATCTTTGAATATTTTCTTTATCATTCCGACATACGAACCTATTATCAGGAACATATGCCGCGATTTATTATGATTTAAGTCCCAGTATTTCTGGAATTTTGAAAATATGCCGGGATTGACTTTACTCAGATTCTGGAATTCATCGAATACCACGATCAATTTCTCTTTCTGCTCAAAGATCAGTTCAAAGAAATCATCCCAATTATCAATTCGCGGTTTTATTTTGAGTAGTTCTCCAAGCGACTCTTCCATGTCTTTAAAGATCAGCGCTTCAGGTTTTATTTCTATAAAAAAATAGACGGCATTCTTTCCTTTTATGAATTCGCGGCTCAATTCGGTTTTTCCGACCCTGCGGCGACCGTAGATTACGACGAAAGATGATGATTTCGAATTGTAAATATCTTCCAGTATGCGAATTTCATTCTTTCGGTTGATGAAGCCTACCATATAGTAACATACTGCTCAGTATGTATATATAGATTGCGATTTAGGTGAAATTTACGACACTATATTAATACTGATTGCTTGCGGAAAAGGATATTTTTGCGAACTGGGCGAGGTAATTACGGGGAAGAAGAAAGTAAGAACCATGGATTTCTGATATTACGGTTTTTGATTCGACATGCTTGCGATACAGGATGCAGCGACTGCGGATTTGGTGTTCAGATAGGCATTGAAAACGAATATGGAAATCAAGTTGCAGCGGTCGTGATGCACAAAATCGCAGGATAAATTTAGTAGAGTTAGCTCTTTTTATTTTTCTCCAAATATTTCCTTTATAAGTTTATAAGTCCCATAAATCGCAAGTCCCACTACTACTACTTTTCCCGCCGTGTTTAGAACTTTGCTTTCTTTCATTTTGTTTTTCATTTCTTTTGTTAGCAAGTATGCGGAATTCGGTATTGACCCTATAATCTACTGATGTTTTAAATACCAT
>JAHIHJ010000146.1 GCA_018899795.1 Methanobacteriota archaeon | reverse complement strand
CTGTTTTTATCTTCAGCGTAGTAATTTGGGACCATATTTTCTGGTCAACGCCTGTTACTGATAGCTTGCCTTTTTTGCCAAGATACGTCACGTCCACGTTTCCTCTGATATTCGTATCAATTAATGCAATTTCAGGTATGCCTTTCAATGCCTGGAGATCGCTCCTTGCCAATACTATTTCTTTGTCAGTTGCCTGGGCTCCTCCTGAAGTACCTCCTCCGCCGCCCCTCATATTAAACATGCCCCCCCCTCTGGAAAAGCCCGGGGAGATAGTTACAATATCCCCGCCAAGACCGCTCAATTGGGCGTTCATTGTTTGCTGCATCCCTTCACCCATCGATACGATAGCGATCACTGCAGCAACGCCTATAACGATACCCAGTATGGTAAGCCAGCTTCGCAGCTTGCTGTGAAGTACCATGTTAAAAGCATGCTTGAAACACTTTTTGATCTTCATTTTATCTCACAGTATCATTTCTTAATGATCTTGATCAGGTCCTTAATATTAAAATCAGGATCAATCAGTTTCTGACTCCTGTACTTTCGATAGGCTACAAACCCCACCACAAGCACAGCTATTCCGATAAGATACCAGATATAACTGACGCCTTCTTGTTGTACGGCACCTCTGCGTCCCTGCATCGCAGTTAGCCCGTCGGTAACAGCCGTACTCTGAACTCCAACAACCTTGACTTCTTTCTCAATGATGTTCCTTTCTCCCATAGTGTCAGTATAGGCGATCTGCATGAGTAATGTATCAGATGAGCCATTTATTGAACTATTCATCGATCTTTGTGCAGACCTTTCATGGATGTTGGCGCCGGCTGGAGCAGTTCGATTCTGGGAAGTTATAGTGCTCGTTGATGACTGCAATTTGAAGCTAGCAACCGTGTAGTCCCCTTTGTTCAGATTTCCGATGATGACTGAATTTGAGCCTGTTACTCTCCAATTTCTCTGCTCAGGAATGATCACTGATACTGAGTATGCAGGATTGCTACCTATATTTGCAATACTGAAAGACGTCTCGCCATTTGCACTCTCAGAAAAAGCCACGTCAAAATCTGTTCCACCGCCAACATATACTCCGGCTATGGTGGATATTTTTTTCTCTGTTTTTGATACAGGATCTTCATAAGTCAGGTATAAGTTCAGCTTGTATAGTCCTGGTATTGTATTAGTATCTGAAATAACCTGATAATCCAGATCAGCGCCCTCTCCAACGTCAATGTACTTAAGGTACCTTGTATTGTCGCTTCCCACAGGAAGAATAATATTGTCCCCATTCTCCCAGTAGAAGGTGAGGTCTCGTAATGGTGCATTTCCGACATTATTTATTGTGAATTTCAGACCGGTCTGCTTCCCCGGGACAAGAATAGTCTTATCAATATGGATCACTTCAGCGCTTTGTTTGCTCTTAACATCAAGGGACAGGCTTTTTGGGGTCGATGAAGTTCCACCTTTCTCATAATACTTTACTTTTAGTTCGTATCTTCCAGCAGGAGCATTCTTATCTACCTGCATCCTGTACTTTATGATATTAATATTCTCAGTAGAATCCGGTTTATAACCCTGAAGTATTCCGGCGCTACGAACTGCACTTTCGCCAGGCACAAGCACAAAAGGATACTCAGGCATGACTTCAACCATAAGATCGCTAACAATATCGGTGCCGATATTCGAAACACCTAAACGCACTTCTACGATATCACCTGCAATAGCAGGATCGGGTTCATAGTTTGATACGCTTATTGATATCACTGTTGCATCGATTACATCCCCTATGCCTGCATAAACTGCAGGGACGCTTACTAGCAATGCCAGGATAATAAAAACTTGTAATATTGTTCTTTTCATTTCTAATTCACCTCATTATTTTCAGATATTCTCAAAATTTTCCCATCTTTCAATTCAATTGTCGTGCGGGCATATTTGGCAAGGTTAAGGTCATGAGTGACCATGATAATTGTTTTTCCATGCTCTTTCCATAACCTGTGAAGCATCTCCAGGACTTCTCTGCCTGTAACGCTGTCAAGGGCTCCAGTCGGCTCATCCGCCAGGATTATTTCAGGGTCGCTTACCAGGCTTCTTGCAATGGAGACTCTTTGCTGCTGACCTCCAGAAAGCTGTGATGGACGATGATGCATCTTGTCGCTTAATCCTACCAGCGTCAGTATTTCTCTGGTTCTCTTTGCTGCGTCCCTGTCATTATATTCCTGGAATTCCAGTGGAAGCATTACGTTCTCAAACGCAGTCATTGACGGGATCAGGTTATATAACTGGAATATGAAACCGATTGTCCTGCCTCTTAATGAGGCAAGGTCTGATTCGCTTAATTTGCTGATGTCCTGCGATTTGAGATAGATGCTGCCTTTTGAAGGCAGGTCGAGGCAGCCGATAAGGTTCATCATTGTGGACTTGCCGCTTCCAGAAGCGCCTATTATAGCCACAAAGTCCCCTTTCTTTATTTCAACGCTTATTCCCTTCAGTGCCGGCACTTCTACTTCGCCCATTTTGTAAATTTTCCATGCATCCTGCAGTTCTATTATAGTCTCCATAACATCACCGGTCAAATAAACTCTGAAATCCTCCGCGCTTTGGATATCTGCTCACATTCTCTGTTCTCCATCCGGCGCGCTCCACCCTGCTCTTTTCCACAACATTTCCATTCTCCAGATCAACAAGAGCGGTTAATGTTATATTTCCCTGGGAGAAAACAACGCGAACTATCCTTTTATCACCATTATCAGAAGGTATTATCCTCCCGCGATCCTGGACAGTAACATTATAGTTCTTGCCCTCGATCTCATCTTTCAATGCGGTCTTAGCAGTGTTTATCGCAAAATCCTTCTCAGTTTCGTTCAGCCGGAATCCCTGTCCTTCAATATAGTTGACTCGAAACCCGATCGCAATAACAAGTAGACCGATCATAACCAATGCCAGTACTTTCCAAAGGTTCATGGTGCGTCATTGGGTGAAAGACCATATAAAAACATCCCTGAAATTTGGATGAAAGCAGTTTCACTTATGTGAAATTATGTCGGAGCTATGCCTTTTTCAGAAACACCCTGTTTCCCATCCCGTCCCTCTGGCGTATTATTAAAGCTCTTCTTTCAAGCCTGTCAAGAAGCCTGCTCACTTTCGGCTCTGAAAACCCTGTCTTCTGGATCAGGTCCCTCTGCAGTACCCCATCGTTATCAATGATATTCTGGAACAATATCTTCTCATCGCCATCAAGCATATTGGCAGCGATCAGGGCTGCACTCTTGCTATCAGGTATCTCCTTGGTCTCTTTAGTTGCTTTTATTGACAGATCAGGAGTTTCTTTCTCTCTTGAAATCTCTTCCTCCCCTGAAATCTCATTCTCCTTTGAAAACAGGATAATATAAAGGAATGACATGCCGCCTACCCATGCGGTAATGATAAGGAATAAAACCTCATTGAATGAGAAATACGAAGCCCCCTCTATAGGGATCGCTTTACCATCTTCCAATATAAGCTGGACAGGTCCGGTCGCCAGCAGTCTGTCTATAAGCAGGAGTACTGATATGATTAATACGATAGATGATATCAATATCCCCTGTTTTCCAATATTTAATTTCAGAACCATTTCAGCCTTTAATCGGAGTTAAACCTGTATCGAGTCTTTATATAATAGGTATTTATTATATCTTTTCCCGTATGGAATACTAATGATTCTGGTGTTTACATGAACAATTCGGGTAACAATACAGTAAATAAAAACGTTGTTTTGCTCGTAACAACGATGAGTTCTTTTCTTGCGCCTTTTATGGGTTCTTCGGTGTTCATAGGGCTTCCTCATATCGGGAAGGAATTTTCAATGGATGTGGTGCTATTAAGCTGGGTCACAACAGCATACCTTATAGCAGCAGCTATGTTCCTTGTCCCGTTCGGAAAGATAGCTGACATATATGGCAGGAAAAAGATATTCCAATACGGCATAGCCATCGATATTATCGCTTCTTTTCTACTGATTTTCTCGTTCAACGAGATGGAGATGATCGCCCTCCGGATAATTCAGGGTATTGGCGCAGCCATGATTTTCGGAACCGGAATGGCGATCCTGACCTCAGTATATCCTCCGGCAGAAAGGGGTAAAGCTCTGGGGATAAATGTGGCTGGGGTCTACCTGGGTCTCTCACTTGGGCCTGTTGTTGGCGGGTTCCTGATTCAGTATTTTGGCTGGAGGAGTATCTTCGCATCATACCTTCCTCTTGAGCTGATAATACTCGCATTAACTCTCTTTAAAATGAATGGCGAATGGGCGGATGCAAAGGGAGAGAAACTGGATTCCGTCGGCTCCATAATTTACTGCGTCTCGCTTCCTGCAATGATGTATGGCTTTTTCGACAGCAGGGCTCCTGCTTCTGAGCTTCCTGGATACAGGGACAACTGTAGAATATATAGTAATAAGTCTTATCATACTCGGTTTCGGGTTCGCCATGTTCTCCTCCCCGAATGCAAATGCGGTCATGAGTTCTGTCGAGAAAAGGTTTTACGGAGTAGCTTCAGCAACTCTTGGGACAATGAGGCTGACAGGACAGATGCTCAGCATGGGGATCGCGACCCTGATAGTTGCCGTGTACATGGGGAGCGTGCAGATCACACCCGTTTATTATCCGCTTTTCCTGAAAAGCGCAAATGCAGCGTTCATGGTTTTTGCGGCTTTTTGTTTTATCGGCATATTTGCATCGCTTGCGAGGGGTAAAGTGAGATAACTT
>JAHIHJ010000145.1 GCA_018899795.1 Methanobacteriota archaeon | reverse complement strand
GGGTGTGCTGGAAGGTATTCATCAATCATGACAAGGGTCAAAGATCTGGACTCAAAATATGGTTTTCCGCATGCCCATTGGCAAAATCCGGGACACACGATATTACGATAGGGAATATCCTTGCAGGCACGTATCCTGGCGCTTAGGTAATGTTTATTTACAAATACGGTATATTATTAAATATGTCCAGAAGCGTTCAAACCAGTTCATCGGTAAGAAAAAAGAGTCATCATATAAAGAGTGACATCAGACCAAAGCGCATTGCAGATGTCGTAGGTTTACGAATACTTGCAGATGAAGACTGGAAAGAAACCAGGGCAGAATTAGGGAAAATAAGCAAGGATACGCTCAATCGGCTTGAAAAATCATATTAACTGGATATTAAGCTTCTTGATACTAATGTTGTGATCGATATCGACCGTGGGGGTTCTGAGGTTTTAAGTAAAGTCAGAAAGCTGGACAGGACGGGAACCCATGCAATTTCTGTTGTCACACAGTATGAGTTTTACTGGGGTATATTCCGACGTTATCAAAAAGGTTCGAAAAAATATGAAGAGGCAATTGATAAACTGAACTTTAAGCAATGGTAGAGAACAGGTTTACTGCTGATAATAATCCCTTAACGGAATCGATTACATACATAATTATTCACGACGCTGTGCTTAAATCAATTTCATCCTCTTCCCGACCCTTTCAAACATCTCAAGAGCTTCGTCAATATCATCCATGGTATGCTGCGCGGTCACGTTTATCCTGACGCGGGCTTTATCTTTCGCTACCAGAGGGAACACGATGGGCTTGGCAAAGAGACCTTCCTCGAAAAGCTGTCTTGAAAGTTCCACTGCAGCCTTGCTTTCTCCCGCCATTACAGGAGTGATGGGGGTCTGGCTGTGACCGATATCAAAACCAAGATCAGTCATACCTTTCTTGAAATACCGCGTGTTCTCCCATAGCTGCCGCAGGTGCTGCGGTTCATCCTGTATCATCCTGATAGCCTCCATTGCAGCCGCAGGAATCGATGGCGGGTGAGCCGTTGTATAAATGAAACTACGCGCGGTGTTGATAAGATAATCCTTAAGCTCTTTTCTTCCAGCTATGTAACCGCCCAGGCAGCCGAATGCTTTGCTCAGTGTGCCCATATCGATATCCACTCTCCCTTCAAGACCAAAGTGGTCAACGATGCCCCTTCCATCCTTTCCAAGTACCCCGTCACCGTGAGCGTCATCCACCATCACAATTGCGTCAAATTCCTCTGCCAGTTCTACTATCTGGTCAAGCGGCGCGATATCCCCGTCCATGCTGAAAACCCCATCAGTTACAATGAGCCTTCTCCTTGCATCTTTTGTCTCCAGGAGCGCTTTTTTCAAACCGCTCATGTCAAGATGAGGATACACCACCCGCTTTGATTTGGTGAGCCTTACTCCATCGATAATGCTTCCGTGATTGAGCTCGTCGCTGATAATGGCATCTTCTTCTCCCATCAATGCCTGGATCGTACCCCTGTTCGCGGCGATACCTGCGACGAACACAAGGGAGGATTCAGTACACTTGTATTCAGCCAGCATCTCTTCAAGCTGGATATGTATCTCCATGGTGCCTGCTATCTGACGCACCGCGCCGGTCCCGAATCCCCATGTGTCTATGGCTTTTTTTGCTGCCTCCCGAAGCCGTGGGTGGTTCGCGAACCCGAGGTAATTATTGGTGCACATTATGATAACTTCTTTTCCATTCAGAACGACGCGGTTCTTCTGCTCAGTCCCAAGCACGGGTAGCTCTGAATACAGGTTCCTGTCCTTCAGGTCCTGGATCATGCTTTTTAAGAAATCCATTCTATTGTTCATTCATTCTCGCCCCTTCAGTATGTATCCCTGACAAACTATATATATTGTGCAACATGACATCTATAATAGTTTTATAGGGGAATCATGAAGGCAGTAAGGAAGACAAAGGAAGGGCCGGGTCTTGAACTCGTGGACATACCTGTTCCAGAGCCACAAGACCACGAAGTGCTTGTGAAAGTTAAAGCATGTTCCATGTGCGGGACTGATGTGCATATATACAACTGGGAGCACCCCTGGTCAGAAGGGAGGATCAAGCCTCCAAGGACTATCGGTCATGAGGTGTGCGGTGAAGTGGTTGAGACCGGCGACGATGTAACCCTTGTTCAAAAAGGTGACCTTGTGTCTGCTGAGTCGCATATCTTTGACGGCAAATGCATGCAGTGCAGGATGGGGAATATGCATATCTGTGAAAACCTGAAGTTCTTCGGGGTGGATGTTGATGGCTTCTTTGCAGAGTATGCGGTCATCCCTGAATCGAATGTCTGGAAAAATCCTCCTGAGATGCCTTTTGAGATCGCTTCACTTCAGGAATCGATCGGTAACAGCGTTTATACGGTTTTCAGTAATGACGTAACAGCAAAGACCGTGGTTGTTTTTGGAGGAGGACCCACCGCCCTCTTTGCAATAGGTATCCTGAGGGCAGCAGGGGCGACTCAGATAATATCGGTTGCCGGCTCTACACTGCATCTTGATATTGCACAAAAGATGGGCGCGGATGTTATCATAAACAGGCATGAGAAAGACCCTGTGAAGGAGATACTTGCTCTTACAGGCGGCAGGGGAGCCGATGTTTTCCTTGAAATGTCGGGGAGCGGAAGCGCTCTCAACCAGGGTCTTAAAGCCCTGAGACCTACAGGTCGTGCTTCTATACTGGGACTATCCACAAAAGACGTAAGTATCGACATGTCAAAAGATTTCGTAATGAAGGATATCACGGTACGCGGGATATATGGCAGGAAAGTCTGGGATACATGGATCACGACTTCCAGGCTTCTTTCGACCGGAAAATTTGATCCTTCTCCTGTGATAACCCACAGGTTAAGGCTGGATGATTTCGAGAAGGGTTTTGAGGCTATGAAGTCGGGTGAGTCGGGTAAGGTCGTGATGACGCCCTGAGTTAATTCCATTCGTCATCGGAGAAAAACCGTACGATAGGACACGGATGCTCGCGGATTTGACTGGACAAAAAGAGGGCGCACCATGCGGAGGGAAACGACGGATAGTGAACTACCCAACCCTAAAGGGCTTGGGCGTACCGCTGCATCGGCTCCCTGCTTGAGAGTCCTTGACGGTCTTGAATTCCCGTAGTTCCTACGGTACAGCCTGGTCTATTTTCTATTAATATCGCAGACACTTGATCTCTTCCCATTACAAGACCACAGGAAGAACAAATATGTATCCTAACTGAAAGGTCTTTCGGGACACTGAAACCACAAATACAGTTCTGTGATGTTCCTGAT
>JAHIHJ010000144.1 GCA_018899795.1 Methanobacteriota archaeon | reverse complement strand
TGATACATTCCTGAACTTTAATTGCTTTTGGCATACCTTTCTCGTGGTGTTCTGTACCATCTTTATCCTTCCAAGCCTTTCCATCGATTCTTCTGCTCAAATACAGAAAAGCTTCAAGCGGTGAATATATCTTTGAATAAGAAGATAAATCAAGTTCTGTGGCAAGGATTGTTTCTAATAGAGTTTTGAGTTCCTGGCGCGTAATTGTTTTACCATTCAGATTTTTTAGATGGTCAACAACCACTTCTGGAACAAAACAGATAGCGTCACAAGTTTCATCTTGCTGTTTATTTCTCAATCTTCCCATGCGCTGTATAAAACTGCTTGCAGAATATCCTGTAAAAACAAGTCTATCCACATTGAAATCAATCCCTACTTCGACCGATGAATTTGAAACCAGAACATCAAATGAGTTAAGTTTTTCTGGCGTTGCTTGATGAAGACCATCAATCCGTTCAACCTTTAAATTCGTTGAGAGTTTTAAGATATTATAAATTTCATCGACTTCAGTGATTCCGTCAAGAATAAAAACCGTTTTTGCATTTTTTCCATCTGGCAATGGTTTATTGCAAAAGCCGATAAAATATTTGTTATTCTCTTTGATTAGTTCATATGTGTTGAAAATAGAACCCTTTTTGAATAATAGATTTAATTTTGGCAGTATGGCTCTTCCTTCTGAATACGATAATGGAGTACTTTTATCATCAAGTACTATGAAATTTAAACCGACTTTTCTTGCTCTTTCAAGTATTTTTTTCTGAGGTGTAGCGCTTAAAAAAATAAATTTTGAAAGACGGCTTCTCACATCATCATTGATTTCATGCATCATGTAAAAAAGCATATCACTTTGTTTTATAGATGCAAGATGGAACTCATCTACAACAATCATATCAACACTTCTGACACTTTCTCTGATATTATGTTCGTAATACGCATCTTTGAGCGCAAGCGTCAGAATATCCGGATTTGTAAGTAAAATTAGACCTTTTCCTCGCGATTTACGAATAATACGATTAAAAAGTTGCCCCTTTGTAAGACCTGATTCATCTGGATACAACCCACGTTCTTTTTCCAATAAATCTCCTGTTACTGCCTGAACATGATAATTGGAAGTAAGATATCCAAAATTCTTAATTACGTTCTCAACTTGCATTTTTTGATCGATTACTAGTGCATTGGTAGGATAAATTGCAATGACCTTCATTTTAGCATCCAGCGCTGGTTTAAGCCACGAGATCGTTTTTCCTGATCCGGTGGGACTGTGATTGAATAAAAAAAATGACTTTTCATTTTTTATTAGTTTTTCACTTTTTAATTGATGCTCATATCCATATAATCCTGAAAGATATTCAAAATCAAGTTGTTGCTGAAGTCGTATGCCATCCAGAAATAATTGCACTTCTTCGTTATTCGGTTCAGCCATCATCATTTTACCTTTGGGTCATCGAAAAATAACATATCTAATTTTATTCATAATACCTGACAACAAATCTGCGTTCATCTGCGTTTATCTGCGGTTTGATTTTCAAAATACTGCTCTCGAATTATGTCGGGTACCCCGGGTACTCGCTGAACTGTACATGAGGAAGAAGAATGTAGAACCTGAAAATAATTAAACATCAAAGAAGGCGAATCGAATGAAAATAAACATGAAAACTGCTGCCATGATCGGACTGGTACTCTGCCTTATTTCATATCCGGCTGCTGCACAGCCGGCAGATACCCCCTGGCCCATGTTCCATCATGACCTGAACCATACCGGGCTTAGCACACACTACGGACCCGACACCTCAACAGTGAAATGGATATTCCCGACCGGAGATAAAATATACGGCTCGCCTGTGATCGGGGACGACGGAACAATATACATAGGAACACACGGCCGCCATTCCACCATAACAGGTTCAAAACTATTTGCCATCTATCCGAACGGAACCGAAAGATGGCAGTGGGCTCCGGGTCACTTCATCGATTCCACACCCGCGGTAGCACAGGACGGTACACTGTACGTAGGATGCTGGGATAAAAGTTTATACGCTATCCATCCCAACGGCACAGTAAAATGGGAATTCTCTGATCC
>JAHIHJ010000143.1 GCA_018899795.1 Methanobacteriota archaeon | reverse complement strand
GATGTGACCGGTCTTGGCACGGTCCGGATACTTGAAGGAGTACGCCATGTGTGCCCTGATGCTCGTTTTTATCAGGCTTCATCAAGCGAGATGTTCGGGAAAGTCAATGAAACCCCCCAGAATGAGAATACAATGTTCTATCCACGAAGTCCATACGGCTTTGCCAAATTATATGCACACTGGGCATGCATCAACTATAGGGAAAGTTACGGGATGCATTCATCCAACGGAATATTGTTCAACCATGAATCGCCCAGGCGCGGGATCGAGTTCGTGACAAGAAAAATAACAGATGCCGTGGCCCGGATATATCACGGCACAGCAAAGGAATTGCGCCTTGGCAACCTTGACGCCAAAAGAGACTGGGGCTATGCAGGCGACTATGTTAAGGCAATGTGGCTGATGCTACAGCAAAAAGAGCCGGATGATTATGTTATCGCAACCGGGAGAACGCATTCTGTGGGAGAATTTGCAGAGCTTGCTTTCCGTGAGGCTGGTCTTGACTGGAAAAAATATGTGAAGACGGATGCGAAATTCATCCGCCCTGCCGAGGTAAACCTGCTGCTGGGGGACGCTTCAAAAGCACGGCGCGTCCTGGGCTGGGAACCTGAAGTTACCTTTGAAGAACTCGTAAAAATGATGGTCAGGGAAGATCTAAAGAGATATGAAGATAAAAGAAAGCTGGCAAAATAAGAAAATTCTGCTCACTGGGGCTACAGGGTTCGTGGGTCCCTATCTTGTCAGGGAATTGCTTGATAGAAAAGCGCAGATCAAAGTACTTACAATGGATAAACCCGGAAATCCCACTGGTTTTGAAGATGAGATAACCCTGGTGCGAGGAAATATTACGGATCCCGGCTCGCTGAAGGATATCATGAAAGATGCGGATATGGTGTTCCATCTTGCCGCGGTTTCAAATGTGAACTATGCGATAGCCCATCCCAGGGAGACCTTTGAGATAAATGCGACAGGAACATTGAACATGCTTGAGGAGGCGCGAAAAAACAATATCGGGAAATTTGTATACATCAGTTCGTCCCATGTGTATGGGGTGCCGCAATATATCCCCATTGATGAGAAACATCCGGTCAGCCCGAGGGAACCATATGCTGCAAGCAAAGCCTCTGCAGAGATGCTTGTTAATGCTTATGCCCTGAATTATGGATTGAAGACCGCAATTATCAGACCGTTCAATATGTTTGGCAGAGGGCAATCCGAGGATTTTATTATCCCTTCGATAATAAAACAGGTATATCAAAAAGACACGATCGAACTTGGGAATATCACCCCGACGCGGGATATGTTATACATCAAGGATGCGATCAATGGGATGCTAACCATTGCAGAACATGGGGATGGGATATACAACCTGGGCTCAGGAAGGGAAACGAGCATAAAAGAGGTCGTAGAGACCGTTATTAATATCATCGATCCTGCAAAAAAATATGTTTCCGTAGAGTCACGCAAGCGCTCAAATGCTGTAGATATTCCAAGAATGTGCGCTGATATTTCAAAACTGAAGATGCTGGGTTGGTCGCCTGAGGTTGATCTCAGGGACGGATTAATGAAGACGATCAAATCATAGTTGAAATATATGGTGCTTGATCAATTGGATTAAAATATTTCGAATTATTCCAGGTCAACATCAGGGTACGGCGCTGGGGTTGCGACCCCAGACCCCGGTGAGGCGCCGCCTCTGGCGGGGATATGGAGTTCCAGCAGAAGTGCCTGGATGTTTTCCAGAGGTATATCAAGGAGAGGAAGACGATAGTGTTTGTGTCGCATCGGATATATTTTTTCCTCCCTTCTTTTCGAGATTTTTGTTGAAGTAGAAGTAAACTAATTCACAATGAAAACCGTGCATTATAAGAATCACAGAGAAAGGTATTAAGTACTTAGAATCGTTAATTGATGGCAGGACAATATTTATGGAATAGGATGTTATTATAATCAGTTATAGTCTTATGGATAAGAAATGAGTAGGGATAAAATTCTTGATAAAGTTCTTTCAGGTACAAGCGACAGGAACATTAGATTTCAGGATTTGAGAAAAGTTCTTTTTCGATATGGATTTTCAGAGAGAATACATGGAGATCACCATATATATACAAGAGAGAATATATTTGATATAATAAACCTACAGCCTCTTAAGGATGGAAAATCGAAACCATATCAAGTCAGGCAGGTTAGAAATTTATTTTTAAAATATAAATTTCATATAATTGAGGAATAAACATGGAAGAAGATATTAAATATGAAATGGTCGTTTTCTGGAGCGATGAGGACGAGGCTTATGTCGTGGAAGTGCCAGAGCTACCCGGTTGCATGGCTGATGGAAATACTTACGAGGAAGCGATTGACAATACCCTCTTAGTGATACGAGAATGGATGGAAACCGCAAAGGAAATCGGAAGGGAGATACCAAAGCCAAAAGGCAGGTTGATCTATGCTTAGAGTTATAAATTTTTAAATAATAATATCTGGCTCACATAAACACCCGAAGCAACCGATACGAAACAGTGTATGAAAACATCTAGAATTATATTTCAACACATATTAATTCCCAGCGCTTCTCTATCCCCCGGGCAACCGCAAATCCACAAATCAAAATTAAAGATAAACTTATAATACCCATGCCATCAATATCAAATAAAAAAAATCATTCAATGAAAACCGAACCGCAGATAAACGCAGATGAACGCAGATATACAATGCCAAAAGACGCAATAGTTATCCAAAATGTCTCAAAGACCTTCCGTATCCCCCACGAGCGAAAGACCACACTTTTCGAGCATCTTTCCGGCATATTCGACGGCAAGAAGGGATATGAGGAGTTCGAAGCCCTGAAAAACATCAATTTCACAGTTAAGAAGGGTGAAGCATAGGCATCATCTTAGAGAACGGCAGTGGGAAAAGCACGCTTCTTAAGATCATCGCGAATATCCTGAGGAAAACAGGGGTTCTGTCAGTATAAACGGAAAAATAACCTCGTTCCTTGAACTTGGGGTGGGATTTGAACCAAACCTCACAGCAAAGGAAAATATCTATCATGCAGGTGAGGCTTGCTTTTGCGACTGCGATACAGACCGATCCTGAGATTCTATTGATGGATGAGGTGCTGGCGGGGAGATATGGTTTTCTTATTCCATCAATAGTGATATATAGCCTGCCTGTTGAAAATGTTCATCCGATGTTAATGCGTATTTCAAACCATGATCTTTCATTACTATGAAGGAAATACAGTCTGTAAGCCCCCATTCTTTGTCTTTTCATAACACTGGATTCTTTTTCCTACTTTTAGGAACGCCATATAAATAATGATCATGCTCTCTCGACCAATCCTTCGGTCCTTCTATTTTTCCTGAAAACTCTTCAAGAATTTTCCATGGATTTTTTTTTCAGTGGGTTCTTTCCTTATGGTTATAAGATAATGGGCATTCTGGTCAAGATCAATTGGATCAATGGGTCTTAGAACCCCATCATCAAAAATTGCATGCACAGTTTTTGTCTTTATCATAATTATTCTTATTCATTTCAATAGTTAATAAGTTTATTTGAAAACAAATGAAAGTAAATTGATATCAGACATCTGGAGTTC
>JAHIHJ010000142.1 GCA_018899795.1 Methanobacteriota archaeon | reverse complement strand
TCAAATCGATTGATAAACTCACAGAAAATGATCCAATTAATAACTTTCATAAGATAAAAAAGGATATGATTGGAATTGAAAAAACATTAAACCAGAGCAGATTGGATGGGTTTATAAAGGAAGGTATTGAGCAGCATTTACAGCCAATAAAAGAAAAAATTCCTGAGTGGGAAGATTCTGTCCACAAAAGCTTTGGACTAAAATTAGAAGAATCGCTCCGGCAATCCGGATTTGAATTAGAAGGGCACTATCCGAATCTCAAGGTTTTATTATACACTTTAGACGTGAATTTAGAAAATAATACTGTTGCAATCTGGTTTGGCCCTCTGCAAGAAAAATTGAAAACATGCAAACTTGTACCTGAGGATATCGTTGAAAAACTAAAGGATATTCACAATAAGAATACTCAACAAAGGTATGACGATAAAACTTTCAGTTCATATTTATATGAAGCTTATAAAATAGCGTCTTACCGTAATAAACTAAAAATTGGAGAACAGGTAAAAATCAGGGATATTCTTTCTGAGTTTGCTTTTTTAATTCAGGATATTACGTTCAAAACAAATCCGATTAAGAATAGATACAAAGATTATGGGAGTGTTTTCTTTGCTTATGATTTATACAGGTTGAAAGAGAGGAACAAAGAAAATCATGAAATAAACATGATAACTGCTACGAGGGCGTTTACTGCCAGAAGAGCTGATTTTTTATGGATCCCATCAAATGAAAAAGGAGATGGTAATTATATTTCACATATTAAGTTCAGGGAGCTATAACGATGGTAAATGAAGCTGAGAAAAATGTAGAAATAGATCATCATGTTGCGAAAAAAATTATAGAAAGTGTGGGAGGTTCAGGAAACCCTCCTGAGTATGGATTCCAATATTTCACAGTTGGACTGGATGATTACCTTAAAACGATCGATGAAGAATATCTCAAAAGTTTCATAAAGGAAGGTGGCTCAACTTTTAAAATGGTAGTTGGAATATATGGAGGCGGAAAAACCCACTTTCTGTATTGTATTCGGGAAAATGCCTGGAAATACAACTACATAACATCATATATAGAATTAAGCCCCGAACAGACACCGTTCCATAAACTGGATATGGTCTATAGGGCAATAGCTGCAAATCTTATCTATACACAAACACCGGATGAACTTTTATCGGGATATGAAAGAGGAATAGAGGCGGTTATAAAAGCATTGTACAATCGAAAGTATATGGAAATTTCGGATAAACTATCCCCGGATGCTGTGCAACAAGAACTTAATCGCTATGCTTCTTCTATTGGACCTTATGAAAGTACCAGTTTCAGAAATGCTATCAAGGAGAGCTTTCTTAGCCTTGCAGAAAAGCGTGATGATGACTTCACATTGATCATGCAATGGTTAAAAGGTGAAAATCCCCCTAAAAGTATGCTTAAAGAGTTTAAAATTTTCGAAAAAATAGAGAAGAGCACGGCATTTAAAATGATACGTTCACTTGTGCAGTGGACACAGGAAATAGGATATTCCGGACTTATCGTACTTATGGATGAAGCAGAACAAAATTCAAGCATGAGTTCCAAGCAAAAAAGTATTCTTCTTACTAACTTAAGAGAACTGATAGATGAATGCGGGCGGGGCAATTTAATGCATACGATGTGGTTCTATTCGGTTCCTGATGAGAATTTTCTTGAAGGCAAGACGAACATTTATGAAGCTTTACGTCAAAGACTATCTGAAGTTTTTGATTCTGAAATAAATCCGACAGGAGTAAAAATATATCTGGAAAAAATTCCGATGGATGCAGTAGAACTGTTGATTGAAAGCGGAAGAAAACTGGCACATATTTATGAAATAGCTTACACTGTGCAATTTGATAAAATCGCACTTGAAGAAACCCTGAGTAATATCGCAAAGGCCGCTTATGAGAGAAAGAGGGAAGTCGGTCACAAGAGGCTATTTGTTCAAAAAATTGTTAAAGCATTTCATAAACTGCAAAAAGATGGAAAACCTGTTTCTCCTGAAGATGTTGAGCTATAGGGGCAAAGAAAGATGCAGACGTTGGAACATAAAATATACGGGAGAGGAGAAAAACAAAAAGAAAGATTTAAAGGATTTGAACTATACATAAGATTTGAAGATGGTATCTCAAGATGGATCAGAAGAGACGATATTAGATTTATCTCTGTACCCACTATTCCAACAAAGCCGACAGAATCACAACCACCTGTATTATCGATAGAGCAGTTTAAAGCAAGGCAAATAATTGAAGCATTAAAATTAGGTATTGTTCCTCATAGCGACATTGGAATGTTTACATTCGGACGCCAAAATGAAATAGATCAAATTAATAGCTGGTTAAGTGATCCAGATGATGGGACAATGGCAATAACTGGCGAATATGGAAGTGGAAAGACGCATTTCCTAGAATACATATATTCAACAGCCCTCAAAGATAATTGGGCTGTTTCAATAGTCAATCTTGATCCCGGCGAATTATCATTTCATCAACCAAAGAAAATTTATGAATATATAATCAATTCGTTCAAATTTAAAAATAAAGATGGGAATTTCAGGGAATTTTTAAGAGAAATCGCAAAAAGCCATGATTATTATAAACTTAGTGAACATCAATATCTAAATAGAGCCATTGAAATAATTAGAAATGAAGCTGATGAAGAAGACTTCTGGGAATGGATAGAAGGAAAACCCGGTTGGTATGATTATCCTCAGATGCACGACTCTTCTACAAGTGCAAATATCTACTGCTATTTATTGAGTGGAATTGGCTGGGCTTTGAAAAATATTCTTGGATTGAATGGTTTATTAATTTTATTTGATGAGGGGGAAAGTGTAGATTCTTCCTGGTACACCTCATATCAAAACAAAAATTCACTAAATTATTTA
>JAHIHJ010000141.1 GCA_018899795.1 Methanobacteriota archaeon | reverse complement strand
TTGATTGTTATTAATTAATATATATATTCTGTTATCGGAGAAAAAAAGACATGAAGGAAATACGAATACACGGACGTGGCGGACAGGGTTCTGTGACGGCTGCCGAACTTCTGGCAGTGGCTGCATTTGAGGACGGGAAATACAGTCAGGCTTTTCCGGCTTTCGGCGTGGAGAGAAGAGGCGCTCCGGTAACGGCTTTTGTGCGCCTGGACGATAAACTCATACGACTGCGCAGCCAGATATATGAACCCGATTATGTTATTGTGCAGGATGCCACCCTGGTCGACGTAGTAGATGTAGCAAGAGGAACTAAACCAGATGGGTTTATCCTGATCAATACTGAAAAAAGCCCGGAACATTTCAAAATGGAGACAAAAGCATCTATCAAGACACTTGATGCTACAAAGCTGGCTATGGATTTCATCGGAAGACCAATAGTAAATACCACACTTATCGGCGCTTTTGCAGGAGTTTCCGGCCTTATCAAACCAGAATCAATAAAAAACGCAGTAATGGAACGCTTCCCGGGAAAAGTCGGTGAGAAAAATTCTGCTGCTATCCAGGCTGCTTATGAAATGATGGAGGATCAGCGATGAAACTTATTATCAAGACCGTTGCCAAACCGGGAAGCTCGAATGTCAACAAGACGGGAGCATGGCGGTCGTTCATGCCTGTTTTTGACCACAAACTGTGCAACAAATGCGGTATCTGTGCCATGTACTGCCCTGAAGGCGTTGTGTATAAGCTGGAGAACGGGTATTTTGAACCTGACTATGAATATTGCAAAGGATGCGGTATCTGTGCAAATGAGTGCCCCAAGAAAGCTATATTAATGGTCCTGGAGGGAAAATGAGAAATCGAATGGTAGTCGTTGAAGGCTCTTATGCTGTAGCCCACGCGGTCAAGGTATGCAAACCCCACGTTATCTCCGCATACCCTATAACCCCGCAGACGCATATCGTAGAAGATTTAGCCCAGTTCGCGGCTGACGGTGAGATGAACTGCGAGAACGTAAATGTGGAATCTGAACACACCGCTCTCTCTCTGCTTGTGGGTGCAAGCGCAGCGGGGGCGAGGACGTACTCAGCCACAACTTCACAGGGACTTGCGCTGATGCATGAAGTTCTGTTCAATGCCTCTGGCATGAGGCTTCCTATTATAATGACTGTGGTGAATCGCGCAATGAGCGCTCCAATCAATATATGGAACGACCAGCAGGACTCAATCTCACAGCGCGACACGGGCTGGATACAGCTTTATGCAGAGGATGTCCAGGAATCTGCGGATATGATACCGCAGCTTTATAAGGTCGCAGAAGATGAGGACGTTTTGCTGCCCGCTATGGCGTGCATGGATGGTTTCATCCTGTCGCATGTATATGAGCCGGTTATACTTCTTGAGCAAAGCCTCACTGATGAGTTCCTGCCGAATTATTCTCCAGAATTCGTGCTTGACCCCAAAAATCCCATGTCATTCGGGACTTTCGCAGATCCGAGCACATACACTGAGTTCAGGTACAAACAGGAGAAAGCCATGGGTGCGGCATTAAAGAAGATAGAAGAGGTGGCGCTTGAGTTCAGCGAGAAATACGGCAGGTATTACGGCGGACTTATCGACGGTTATATGCTCGAGGATGCCGAGATCGTGATAATGGCTATGGGCTCAGTGATCGGTACGATAAAAGATACGATAGATATGCTTCGAAAAGAGGGGGAGAGCGTCGGACTTCTTAAGGTCAGGTCTTTCAGACCTTTCCCGGCTGATGAGATCAGGAAGGCTTTAAAGAACGCAAAGGTGGTTATTACTCTTGATAAGAACATCTCGGTCGGCAAGAACGAGGGCGCGCTTTGCACAGAGGTCAAAGCGTGTCTGTACAATAACAGAGATGCCAGCGCCCCGGTCATAGGGTTCATGCTGGGACACGGAGGACGCGATATTCCAATTAGTACGATCGTAAAAATGATCAATAAAGCAAAACTGGTGGAAAAAGGAATATTTATTGAGAGCGAATTCGCTGACCTGCGGGAGGATCTGGCATGAGTCTCCTGAAACCCGGTCACCGCGGATGCGCAGGATGCTGCGATGCCCTTGCAGGCAAGTTCGTGCTTGATGCGCTGGGCGAGGACTGCATTGTCGTAAGCCCCACAGGCTGCCTTGAGGTGTTCACTTCGCCTTACCCCGAATCTGCCTGGGGCGTGCCATGGATACATTCGCTCTTTGAGAACGCTGCGGCAGTTGCATCAGGTGTCGAGGCGGCTTTAAAGGCGATGGGAAAAATGAACAATACAAAGATCGTGGTAATAGGCGGCGACGGCGCTACGATGGATATCGGCTTGCAGGCAATTTCAGGCGCATTTGAGAGGGGGCATGATCTTACCTATATCTGCGTTGATAACGAAGCTTACATGAACACGGGGATACAGCGAAGCAGCGGGACTCCAATGTACGCGAGTACCACAACAAGCCCGGCTGGGAAGGCTTCATTCGGCAATCCGCTTAATAAGAAGAACATGCCAGCTATCATAGCGGCTCACGGTTCCCCTTATGTCGCAACTGCGTCAGTTGCATATGCGCCTGATATGATAAGAAAAGTGAAGAAGGCGGCACAGATCAAAGGTCCGACATACGTGCATGTCCACGCGCCCTGCTGTACGGGCTGGAAGTTCGAGGGGTCAAAGACCATAGAGGTTGGAAGGCTTGCGGTCGAAACTGCATTGTGGCCCATGTACGAGATGGAAAATGGTGAAGTCACGGCTGTAAGGAAGATAAAGAACAGGAAACCTGTTGAAGAATATTTAAAAGCGCAGGGAAGGTTCAGGCATTTATTTACAATGGAAGGCGGCGCCGGGGAAATAAAAAAGATACAGGCAACCGCCGACTGGAACGTGAAGCATTTCGGGCTTGAGTGATCCAGGGAGAAAAAAAAAGTTATTATCTCCCCAAAACTTTTAATTTCTCGATCTTGTTTTGCGTATCTTGAACTGTTTTTTTCTGCTGCATTTCAAGCTGGGCGATTATGTCTTTGAAACCGATCTTCAGTGAGTATACCTTATATGGTCTCCCTTTACCGGTCTTCTTCTTTTCGCTCTCATTTATCCAGTCGCGCTCTTTCAATTGCTTCATGGCAATGCTTACTTCGGGCTGGTGCAGCCTTACAACTTTTTCAAGTTCAACTGAAGTGGCTTCATTCACATTTTGAAGATAGCTCAGTGTCCTTGCTATGTTCCTGCCCATGCCTATGGCAATTAGTGCATCTGCGATCTCTTCATCTTTTTCATCGAGTTGTTCAATCATAACGTTTCTCATATTAACTCCTATAATATATTGGGTGCACATAATGACTGTTAATATTTTAATCTTTCTATGTTTTAAGGAATAATTGCCATTAACAATTAGTATAAATATATATTAATTTTTGTTTTATTATCCATTCAATTAAATCTGAAGAAATTTGGAGTTAACGAAATGACCTGTGAAGCCGTCATGTCAATACTTTTATATTCTTCCAGATAATATAATAATATGACTTAGAGGAAAAAATCTTGTTGTTTAATAACCCGAAAAAAAAGGCTCAAAGCATAATCAATAAGATCGAAAAAGGTGCGGCAAGCGTAGATAATTTGAACGACCTCAGTGAAATACTGGAGAAAGATCCGTCTCTGGAGTCAGAAATAGTGGAGCCGCTCATATCTATTATAAAGGAATTCAATGCAATATCTTTCAGATCCGCTATATCTGCCTTAAATATGCTGGCTGATAAAGAAACTGGAATGATATCAGACTCAGTAGATGCATTTGGAAAATGCCTGAAAAAAGACCTCCAGACAGGCGAGATCCTGAATACACTTGAAATCATGCATAAGATCAACCGAAAATATCCGGAAAAGATGAAAACTGCAGTTCCCGGATTGTTTATGAGCCTTCGAAATATGAACGGAACAGTCAGGGAAAAGGCTAATTCTGTCCTCAGTTCTATTTCTATTCTTCACCCTGAATTCTTTAAAGGTCATACAAAAGAACTGAATCTTGCTTTAAATGGTCTCAACCTGGATGAAAGGATCTATGCATGCAAATTAATAAAAAATATCGCAAACAGGGATTCAACTATCGTGAAAGATATGTATGAAACGCTTTCATACCTTGAGGGGAACCATCCTTCCCGTGAATTGCGTATTGAGGCTGCCTCAGCGATAGATAAAATGAAGATCAAGAAAGAGCTGGAACATCCAAGAGTCTGGGAAGATCTGAAAGGACCGGACAGCAAAATATTGCTGGTAAAGCCTGGCGGACCTTTGTCAGGCACAGGACAACAGATGGAATTAGCCGGAAGGATGGAAAATATCGATATATCCAGCCAGATAGAGAAGATAATACAGGATACTGATATTAAAAATCCTGTTTTAGAGTCCGTTTTCAATATTGCCAGGGAGATATCCATAGAAGGAAGAGAAGGAAAATCTGTTGGTACTTCTTTCATAGTAGGGAACTCGAAGGAGGTACTGGCAAGGTCAAAGCAGCTCATCCATAATCCGGTAGAAAGTATCCCTGTGAATGAGCGGATGATCACAGATCATGAGTTCTGCAACACGATCAAGGAATTATCTCAACTGGATGGAGCCTTCGTGGTAAGCGGTGATGGATTGGTGGAAGCTGCATGCAGGTTCCTGACAGCAGATGCGAGCAGGGTAAATATCTCAGGCTTCGGGACAAAGCATTTTTCAGTGGCAGCTATGACAATGGCAACAAAAGCTATTGGAATAGTAGTGTCTGAGAGTGGAGGAAGAATAACAATATTCAAGGATGGGAAGATATTGAGTTCATATTGTTGAATTCGGAATGCTTAATATGTTGTTGCAGTAGCCGAGAGTATGAAGCTGAAGGGTCTTAAGAAACGGCTGAATGCCCTGAAACCCTTAGAAAAGATTAAAGAACCGCCTCAATGGTGCTATGAGTATGGGAACTCCGTTACCATTGAGAGATGGAAAACCATAGGCGAAGCGTTAATACAGTATAAACAGGGGATAACCGTGAATACAGAGGTTTTGGGGTATGATAGGGCATTTTATGAGAGGGTGATTGAGGCTGGCAGGGAGGGGATTATAGAGCTTTAAAGGCTCTCTTTTTTTTAAAGAAACGTTTATAAAGCATTACTTTTATCAAAAGTGAATTGTGGTTGATATGAAATTAAAAATTATCGGAATAATAATTGCCATTGTGTTAGTATCTGTAATAGCATTGGGGTGCGTGGAATCGCCGCCAAATCAATACACTTCAACACCACTTCCATCGTTAACTTCCACCCCAACTCCAACACAACCTAAAATTGAAATGGTGGTTATCGCTCCCTCCCAAATACTACCTACTATAAATGAGATGCCATCTGGTACTATTATAGGAGATGAAAATAGTAATGATACATATGCTTCGAAAGATTTTGTCATTACTGGATATCTTAACCAATTGGTAAAATATGAAGCCTATAAATTTTCTTCGATTGATGAAGCAAAAGAAAAATATGGTTCTGTTATTAGTAAATACTCTGACTATAAATTAGATAATGTAGATATGGGGGATGAAGGTGTTGGATTTGAAATTGCAAATAGCCTTGCAACTGTTGTATTCAGAAAAGCAAATGTTGTAGTTCAAGTACAATTTGTTGGACAATATAGCGTTAACCTGCGGGGAGCAAAATCTCATGCTAAGTTAGTTAATACTCCTACATCATCTGTTACGATAGCCACACCTACTGCAATTCCTACATCCACATTTAAATTAGTAGCAGATAAAAAATCTCTCAAAAATGGTGAGACATGGGACATAGGTAAAGGATATAGCCTGGAATTAGCACAAATTTTTCAGGATTCAAATCCTACCCAAATATGGTTTAGGATTTTAAAAGATGGAAAGGCAATAAATGGTGTGAACTATGCTCTTATAGATGGACGTGTAAAACGAATAGAAGATGGCAAAAGTCGTACATTTATCGATGATAACATACTCAATTACAACGATATTTTTTATACTACAATAGAATCCATATCTAACACAGAAGTAACACTTAGAGATACCTATATCTCTCCATAATTTGTTTGAATTCGAACCTTTGCCGACCACAGAACGCTCTTATCCTAACCAAAAACAGGGAGGGTATTGAGGCAAGTAAGGCAGGGATAATAGAGCTTTAATCCTCTTTTTTTTTTCGAAGAATTTATAAAGGGTAAGTCTGTTTATTGAAGTCAGGTGGAAAAATGAAGTTAAACACACAAATATTATTAGTCCTTTTACTGATTACAATGGTTTTTCTTAGTGGTTGTACTCAACAAACTACGACAGCCCCCGAAACAAATAAAGAACAACCTAAAGCCAAATTATCTTCTTTAGAACCATCTAGTTTAATTCTTCAACTCTCTGATCTTCCATCAAATTTTTCTATTAAGGAGAGAACAGAACGAGTAAGCTCAGACGTTAGTGAAAATGCAAGAAATTTGAGTTGGAAAAAAGGGTATTATGTTAGATTTGCTAAAGGTGAGACTCTCTTAGATATAACCGTTATTGAACATACAATTTCTATTTATCCCATAGATAATATATCAAAAGTGTTAGATATTCCAATGGAATCAAATGAAGATGTAACCTTTGATGAATTATCTAACCCAAATATTGGTGATAAAAGTAGAGCATTTAGAGTAACAGAAAAAAGTGGATTGGAAACAAGATACAATTTTATACAATTTAATAAGATGGATGTTCATGAAACTTTATACATGAGGGGGACTTCAACAGACTATGAATTATTAAAAGACTTGGCAAAAAAAGCTGAGGCGAAAATAAAATAGAAGATTCAAACATCACCCTTATCAAAGTAAATGGTGGCTGAGATGAAATTAAAATTTATTGGAATAACTGCAATAGTGTTAGTATCCGTAATCACATTAGGATGTGTTGAATCACAATCAAGCGCACCTTCAATAAATTATAACCCAACTAATATAAAAGAATTTTCTATCGTAAATGATGGTGAAGTTATGCGACTCTTTTTCTTTTTAGAAAATAGTCAAGGTCAAAATACAATTGGTGATGGAGAAGCAAATCTTCAAATTAAAGATTCTGCCAATAAAACTGTTTTTACACAACAATTTAATTTTAGAGCTATCGAATTTGTAGATTATCAATTCATACTTACAGGCCAAAAAATGGGAAAAGCATATGAATGGCGTTTAAATCAAAAAGACATTACGAAAGGAATATCGAAAACAGGAACT
>JAHIHJ010000140.1 GCA_018899795.1 Methanobacteriota archaeon | reverse complement strand
TTCGGCGGAATAGAATCCTGCTCTCTGGTTGTATCGAATCGCTGATCAGTATATTGATCTCGCCAAAACGAAAAGCCATAGCAAGCTTCACAAGTCCGGATCTCAGGGATACCCCTCCTGTCCCTTTATATGTTGTATATACAACTTCTTTCAGTTCCCCACTGGGATAATCAAACTCCGGGTTTGTTGTATTTACGATGACATAATCGTAGTCGAGCTCCCCGAAGTATGTCTCTGGTCTTGTAATATTAAAAAAATCCGACCTGGGGGGTACATCCTTTATATAGAACTCCGGCAGTCCTTCTTTTGACACACCTCGCACCGGACTCATAGCAATACCATAGCCATGGGTATAGACCAGACGTTCGTTCACCCATGTACGGCCCTGTTCCGGAAGCTTTTTCGAGTCTATCTCCCTTGCAGACATGGCTATTTGCCTGTATTCCCCATCAATGGTGAGTCTGTTTATATCCACGTCTTTGAATTCATAGTATGTCCGTATCAGTTGAAGCTGCTTATATGCCGTAAGCAGCGGCTTCCAGTCCCAGAGACGTATGTTCTCTATTGTCTTTGTGTTCTTCTCAAGGTCGTTGAGTGTAAGATTGGAAGAGACAGGGAATTCTATCTGTTTGATATCTTCAAGATCAAAAGCAAGCCTTGTATATTTTATACTGTTCTCTATATAAGGTTTCTCGATATTGGACTCATCAGGTAAAACCTTATACTGGTGCACAATATCTGTAAGAAAGCTCCCGCCTATGAACAGGGCTATTATTAAGATAATCCCTGCCAGAGGCAATTTGATGTTCACATTTCTTATGCTCAGGAAGAATAGCAATGAAACCAATAGGGCTACAGCTATCATAACTGTAATAACACCAAGCTGGATATTGATATCCGCATAGCCCGGCCCGAAGAAAGCTTTTTTTGATGTATAGAGTATATCGAACTGCATAAGGTAGAACTTTATGGCTAAAAGCAAAGTGAATAAACCAGTCATCACAGCAAAATGTATTTTTGTGCCATCCGGTATCCTGAGAACATTGATCACTTTTTCATAGCCTGGATCTGCCTGTCTTTCAAGCTGGTTGAGAAGACCCCCATTAAAAAGATAGATAAGTGCAGCTCCAATGCCAGATAGAATTATCACTGCGAATAAACCGTTCAAGAGGAAATTGTAAAATGGGAGCGAAAAAACATAGAATGAGATATCATGTCCGAAAATTGGGTCATTGAGGTTAAAAGGGACCTGGTTCAGGTAGCTCAGTACAATATCCCATTTCAAACTTGCATAGATGCCAAAGAGCAGGCTGATTATCAGGATCGCCCCGGAATAAATGAGAAGGAATCCGAGGCTGCGGGTATTCTTGAGCGCTACCCTGATGTTGATGTACATAAAAGCGAAGAACAGGGCAAAAGCTACTGCACCCAGCATGATCCTGGTTTTTAGGACTGTTAAGTAAACGGAAAGATAACCCACCTCATCGAACCAGAAGTACTCAGTGAATAAATCCACAATCTTAGATGATAACAGGAACAGAATGAACACTAAAAATATCAAAATAGGTTTTAACTTCATCTGATGTAATTAGATTCATACATTATTTAAGTCTTTTGGAAACTATAAACACGCGATTTTATTATGGCGAGCGATCATAAAGCAGGGCATCTAATTTTTCATCCATTTTATTGAGGCGCTCAATGATATTTTCCTGTTTTTCTTTATCTGCTATTTTATTATAGCCCGGATATTCATTTATCATTTCTTCTTTCATCTCATTCATGCTATTAATAACAACACCTATTAAAAAATTAAGAACTATTAATCCAGAAATTATTACAAAAGATGTGAAAAATAATGCTGCCACAACCGGGGATGCGGAGGAGTTTGTACATTCTAACCAGGCTCCATTATACCCATATTTGTCGCACCCATACATGTTAATATACATAATATCAGTCCAGTTATCAAAAGTAACCATTCTAAAGAGTGAGAGAAAAGCCGTTTGGAAATTTCCAAAATGGATGGGATCATTTTCCGAGAATGCAAATGTTGCTATAACTGCAAAGATATAAAAAATAATTCCAAGCAATACAAAAACATGCACCATGGAAGGTATGCTTTTTAACAAGGCGCCTACAATAAGCCTCATCTTAGGGATTGTTGTGACAAGCCGGAAAACCCTCAAAACCCTTAAAAGCCTTAATACAGGTAAAAAAGAGCCTTCAAGCGGGAGAAGAACGCCCACAACGATTGTAAAATCAAACACATTCCAGGAACTTTTGAAATATTTCAGAGGATGCGGTATTTCAGAAGCAATTTTAAGTATGGCTTCAATTACAAATATTATAATAATTAACCTGTCAAAGATCACGATAAGATCATGGTGCTGGGCAGAGAAATCAGGGTAAGTTTGCGCCCCTACTAATATTCCTGCCGAGAGGATCACAAATAAAATAAATATTTCAAAGTATCTGTGCGTGACTACTTTCTTGATAGTATCGACTGTTGCCATTTTTATTCCAGTATTTTTTCACTAAACTAATTCATTATCGCGAGCTACATCAAGCAAAATTTGTTGGGAGCAAACTACAAGTGAGCAAGCCGCATATTACTATTAATATATGCGGAGCGTATCGTTT
>JAHIHJ010000139.1 GCA_018899795.1 Methanobacteriota archaeon | reverse complement strand
GCAACCCTCCGGGTTGATTCGATGGTCTGGAGAAGCTCTTCTTTTTTTCGTACCACTTTCATGCCGATACCGCCCCCGCCTGACGAAGCTTTCACTATTACCGGATAACCGATCGATTCTGCAATATCAAGCGCCTTATCATGATCGGAAATTCCTCCATCGCTTCCCGGTATGACCGGAAGACCGGCTGCTTTCATGACCTTTTTTGATTCGATCTTGCTCCCCATGCTCCTGATGGCATGACCTGTGGGACCTATGAACGTTATTCCTTCCTTATTGCACCTGTCAGCAAAATCAGGGTTCTCAGCAAGGAAACCATACCCTGGATGAATACCTTCTGAACCAGTTCTATGTGCAATATCCAGGATCTTGTCCATGTTCAGATAACTCTCGCTGGCTGGCGCAGGACCGATATGGTATGCTTCATCTGCATATTTTGCAAAAAGGGCGTGCTTATCAACATCTGAATACACAGCAACTGTTTTTATGTCAAGCTCCCTGCATGCACGCATTATGCGTATTGCTATTTCACCCCGGTTCGCGATCAGGACTTTACTGAACATGGTTCACCCTATGATTAGCAGCGCATCACCTGCGCTCACAGTGCTCCCTTCTTTTACGAATATATCCAACACTTTCCCTCCATGCGGGGCATGTATGTTGTTCTCCATCTTCATGGCTTCAAGAACCACCACAACATCGCCCTTGGCAACGTTGTCACCCTTCTTAACCTTTATCTTGAGTACCATGCCCTGCATGCTGGCAGTTATTGCACCGTCCATCTTTTTAGGGCTCTCCTGTCCCGGCGCAGAGCTGACAGACAAACCGCCGCCTGCGGACAGTATCTTCACATTGAACTCGTCCCCGTCCACTTCTACCCTGAACTCTGTGGGCATCGGGACAGCCTTTCCATTGCCTGTTTTCGGGGGTTCAAGAGCCTCTTCCCTTGTCTCTCCTCGCAAGAATTTTGGGGCTATCGCAGGATACAGCGCATAGGTGAGTATGTCCTCAGGTTTCTTTACTATTCCGAGATCTTGCGCCTCTTTCGTTGCCCTGTCCAGTTCTGGCGGCAGCAGGTCTGCGGGACGAACTGTAATGGGTTTATCGTCACCAAGAATTTTTGCGAGTATCTCTTTGCTGATGGGGGCAGGAGTGCGTCCGTACAGTCCTTTGACATAATCTCTTACCTCTTTCGGCACGACCTTGTAGCGCTCGCCCATCAATACGTTAAGCACTGCTTGTGTTCCTACTATCTGGCTTGTCGGGGTGACGAGCGGGGGATAGCCAAGTTCCTCGCGAACCCTTGGCATCTCAGCCAGCACGGCTTCGTATTTATCAAGCGCGTTCTGCTCTTTTAATTGTGATACAAGATTTGAGAGCATGCCTCCAGGTATCTGGTATTTCAATACGTTTGTGTCTATCCTTTCTGATATGGGGTCGAGTATGCCGCGGTATTTTTCTTTGATATCCTCAAAATATTTTTTTATTTCTGTGAGAAGGCTAAGGTCAAGACCCGTATCGTAAGGTGTGCCCTGAAGCGCTGCCACCGTGGTCTCGGTTGGCGGCTGTGATGTGCCCCATGCAAAAGGGGAGAATGCGGTGTCCAGGATATTCACTCCTGCCTCGCATGCGAACATGTAGCTCATTGGAGCCATTCCGCTTGTGCAGTGAGAGTGCAGGTCAATCGGGATACTTATCTCTTCTTTCATGGCTTTTATTAGGTCAAAGGCATTCTTTGGCGATATGAGACCTGCCATGTCCTTTATGCACAGGGAGTCGCATCCCATTTCCTCAAGCTCCTTTGCCATTTTGACATATAGCGGGATAGTATGAACAGGGCTTATGGTGTAGCATACGGTCCCCTGCACATGGGCGCCAACACGCTTTGCTGTTTTGATGGATACTTCCATGTTTCGAATGTCATTCACTGCATCGAATATCCTGAAAATGTCAACACCAGATTCAGCCGCATGTTCCACGAATTTTACAACTATGTCATCTGAATAATGCCTGTAGCCTACGAGGTTCTGACCGCGAAGGAGCATCTGAAGAGGGGTTTTCTTGATGGTCTTTTTGAGTGCGCGAAGCCTGTCCCATGGGTCTTCGTTCAAATAACGTATTGAGGAATCGAATGTGGCGCCGCCCCATACTTCAAGTGAGAAGAATCCTATTTCGTCCATCTTCCCGGCTATGGGAAGCATATCCCTTGTCCTCATGCGGGTCGCTATGAGGGACTGGTGGGCGTCGCGAAGGGTCGTGTCTGTAAGTTTTACTTGTGGCATATCTCTGTGGGCTTAATGGGTTGCTGTGTTATTTAATTTATGGTATTATTCACACTTACCTGAGAAGAAGCCATTTCCATAACGGCATATATATTATTTCTTTATTTTCAATTTTTTCTTCGTCTTCAAAGTCTTCTGTTATTATGAGACCGCTCTTCAGGTTGAACTCTTCCATTGCCCTGACCAGACCTTTGACTTCCCTTTCCTTTGTTCCCATGTCAGACAGATCCTGGCAAACCTGTATCAATTCAGTCACCTTCAGACCATCTTTAACCAGAAAATCAACTTCCCTGCCAGACTGATCTTTCCAGTAATATATCTCTGTTCCTGGCTCAAAGGACTGTCTTATTTTTAATTCGGTGGCGACGATGTTCTCCATAAGTTTCCCAGAATTTTTCGTAAA
The DNA here is from genome assembly GCA_018899795.1 of Methanobacteriota archaeon. Next base: position 428 of record JAHIHJ010000139.1, on the reverse strand, counting down.
CCGAAAACCGATGGCATTCGATAAACCGCTATCGATCGAATATACTTTCCTCTGCGCTTTTTCCTGCTCTTTCAAAGAGAAAGAGAATTTTGTTATGAAAAACACGAGACATGCTGTTTGCAGATAGTCGGAAAATCTGTCCACAGTTGCATGCGGGATGTTCAGGAAGGAAGAGACCTTTTGAAAACTCAGAGGTGATGCGATATTCGTAAGATAAAATTTTGATAATGTTTTGATTTTTTCCCTTTCCCTTATATTGAACCTTTCGATTGTATCTTTTGTGATTATGGTATCAAAATAAGCCAACAGTATCCTTTTTTTATCAGTTGATATAACAACTTCGGGAAAAACTCCAAATTCCATATATTCATCAAGCGCTCTTTTTATCTCCACCCTTTTTGCAAGGATTTCAATTTCAGTGGCTGCTG
>JAHIHJ010000138.1 GCA_018899795.1 Methanobacteriota archaeon | reverse complement strand
TGCTCTCATATGAAAATACATCATTACGGCAAACCCGAAGGCTCCATATACTATAGACGGAGTACCCCAGAGAATATCAAGTGAGAGGCGTGTCATGTTTGAAAGCCGCGTACCTCCGGAATATTCTTTCTGGAGATAGAACGCAATGCCGATGCTCAGGAAAAAAGCTAGCGCTGTTCCGCCCAATGCAAGATACAGGGAACCTGCAATAGCTCCCAGGATGCCTCCTCCCTTTCCGAGATAATAACCTCCTTCTGCTGTCTTTGTGAGCATATCTATGCTCAGGACAGGCAAACCTTTCCAGAGTATTGTTCCGATTACTCCAAGGAGGCTGCCAACTACTATCAGAAGTGATAATATCATCAATACTTTAAAGATCGACTCTTCAACCCTTCTAAGCTCCATCTAAATTACCCCCCGTTCTATTTTAATAAGTACCATCCTTGCAAGAATATTGAATATCAGTACAACGATCAGGAGCATCAGGGCTGCAAGCAGTATCGCTGAATCATAAAGCGGGATAGACATCATTTCACCAAAAGTATTTGCAATAAGAGCGGTCAGGGGATATGCGGGATCGAAGACGGATGACGGCACTTTAGCCACATTTCCCACGACCATCAACACTGCCATGGTCTCTCCGAAAGCTCGTGAAAAACCAAGAATTATTGCCGCTAAAATACCTGGTCTTGCTTTTCTCAATACCACATGTTTTATGGTCTGCCATTTTGTAGCTCCAAGAGAAAGGGAAACTTCCCTCATGTCCTGGGAAACGCTCCTTAAGACCTCGCCCGTTATTGAGATAATAATTGGGAAAACCATAATGGAAAGAACGATCCCTCCTGCAAGGACGCCATAACCTCCTATGGTTTCTGCGCCAAGGGCAGGAGCCAGTGTATTCTTGATGAAAGGCACAACTGCAAGCACACCCCACAGACCGTAAACTACGGATGGAATGCCTGCAAGCAGGTCTATCAGAGGCTTAACAGCATTACGAAGGCGATCACCTGCATATTCGGATAAATATATTGAACTGAGCAGGCTGATCGGCACTGCAATTATTGTGGCAAGTCCAGTCACCCATAATGTTCCCATGATAAATGGAAGGAACCCGAATTTTCCATCTGATGGTCCCCATTCTTCGGAGAACAGGAGGTCAGGGAGAGGGACTGCTGATAATATGGGACTGGCTCTGAAATAAAGACCAATGAGCATAAAAAAGAACAGCAAGCAGGCAAACACTGTTGCGGCAAACATCAGCCTGCTTGAAATATTGTCTTTGAGCCTTCTTATATTCATGGTAAATTCCGCTTTCTTTTACGATCCGGGGTTAAATAAATTCTGTGTTCAGGAATCACTTCGCTCACTCAACTTTCTTCAACCCGTCATTGATGGTGCTCTGGGGAAGAATTATGTAACCCTGTTCAGGAATGTACTGCTGCCCGTCCGTGAGAGTCCATTTTATGAAATCATTCACGATACCTGTTGGCTTTCCTTTGGTTACAAGGTTAAGGTCTCTTGCAGGCGGTGAAGGGTACTTACCTGCTCCTATTGCCTCAACGATCTCATCCATTGTACCATAGAAGCTCTCATTTTGATCTATTTTTCCATTTCCGTTCAGGTCAAGGGGTATTATTTCGATACCTTCAACCGGTTTCCTGGTGTTCGCATCGTATGCAAAGCCAATGTTGTTATAACCGATCCCGAGCTTGTCCTGCCTGACTGCCTCTGCAAGTCCTGGGTCACCGTTCACGCCTACGCCATTGAGATTTTCCTGCCTGTATTTGCCAAGATATGCAGCCCATGTCTCGGCAGCGCCGCAGGCATCCGAGCGCGTATATACATTTATCTTATCTGTTGCGCCTGTTCCTGTTGCCTGTCCCCATGTTTTTATGGTTTCATTGATGTATATTTTCTCAAATATATCCCGTTTTATTCCATTTGCTTTGAGTTGCGCAAGTACCGGGTTGTTCTTGTTGGCTGTTGGTACTACTGCATCTTTTGTCACTGATATCCAGTATGCACCTTTTTCCTCTTCAGATGCTGCAATTTTTCTTGAGACCATGCCAATATCCACAAGTCCTCCGAGGGTATCAGTCAAGCCTTTTCCTGCGCCGCCTGCCTGGATATCAAATTTCACGTTGGGGTGCAGCTTCTGGTATTCTTCACCCCATTTGAGCATCATGGGATATAAAGCAAAAGCGCCTGAGACGCGTATTGTTTCAGTCTCCGGGTTATCTACACATCCTGAAAATAATGCTGTGATAAATATCGTAATTAGAATAGTTGCAATAATTTTTCCTTTCATCAATTCCACCTCGAATTTATTAATACGCTCTCCTGTTCTTGCAGGAAATCCCTGATCTGTATGAACTCTTCACTATGTTCCTTATATCTTTTCATTAAATCGCTGTCATCAATAACAGCAAAGACGATCCCTTCTTAGATTCATTTTTCGTATTCCTGCTTATGACTGATAAGCTGTTGCAGATTTGCATATACACATAAATATGCAGAGTAACAGGCGATAATTGTTAATGTGATTACATAAACCGAATGATTGCGGCAAAGATTGTCAGGAGTGACAACGACACCCAGTATTATAAATACGGGCATCAGATTAAGAAGGCGCATAAGAATTATGAAACAGGAAGATTATCAGGAAATAATAATGCGAAAGGATGCTGGATTAATCACAATGCGTAAGCATCCAATTTTGGATTTAGAGATCTGCAATTACACCCCAAAAACCCAGTATAATAAGTTGTGGGATGTTTATACCCTCATGAGCAGAGGGCTTATTTTAGATTCGGAGCATAACATATTATCTAAGCC
>JAHIHJ010000137.1 GCA_018899795.1 Methanobacteriota archaeon | reverse complement strand
GTTTATTGTAGTCTCATATTCAATAATTAACATCGTTAATTAATATTTTTCTGAAATGATTGATTTTGGGGCAATAAAACCGAAAAACAATATTATAAATATATCATAAATACTCCATGAAACCTGCCTGAAAATCAATTTCCGGGAAAACCACCGGATGAACTTCGCGTGATCTCACCAGATATGCAGGTTTGCATCAATTCTTTCACTTTCCCGATGTCAGAACTTTGACCAAGCGCCCACATGAGCTTCACCAGGGCAACCTCCGGGAGCATGTCCTCTCCCTCTATTGCACCTGCTTTCAGTATGTCCCTGCCAGTGTCATATACCCTGTCGCAAACCCTTCCGTTTATACACTGCGACACCATCACTACAGGTATACCGGCGTCAGTTGTTGTTTTTATGATTGGAACCCATTCGGTGGATACATGTCCAAGACCTGTGCCCTCGATTACAATGCCCTTATATCCAGAGCCTGAATGGAACAGCAGGGATTCGCTGCTTGCTCCTGCGACATATTTTATAATAGCGCATTTTGATTCAAGTTTATCGTGAAGAGCCAGTTTTTTCTCTCCCCGCTTAACATGATCTGATAACAATTTTATCTCGCGGGATGGGTACTCAACGCGACCTGTTGGCTTTGCATTTATGGACTGGAATGCATCCCGCCTTGATGTGTGCATCTTTCGCACTTTCGTTCCCCTGTGGATAGAACAGAAGTCATCACTTGTCGAACCGTGCATGACCACACAGACCTCGGCAATGTCGCTCGTTGCGACCGCTGCGGCGCAAACAGCGTTTATAACATTATCGCTGCTCGGGCGGTCTGCGCTGCGCTGGGAGCCCACAAGCACGATAGGGACAGGAGTCTCTATCATGAACGATAGCGCTGCGGCGGTATACATCATGGTGTCAGTTCCGTGTGTGATCATGATGCCGTCAGCGCCGTTATTTATCTCCTCATAAACGGCGCGCGCAAGCTCGACCCAGTAGGAGGGACGCATGTTCTCGCTCAGGATGCTGTATATCATCCTGCAGTTGTAATTCGCGATATCTTCAAGCTCAGGGATGGCGCGAAGGATGTCCTCTGCATTGAACTGGGATGTCACAGCGCCGGTGCGGTAGTCTATTTTGCTTGCTATTGTGCCGCCTGTGGAAAGAATGGAAATACGGGGCAGCTTATCGTTTTTTTTCTTGCAAGGATTTGAATCCGGCTTTAGATGCTTTTTTTCATCCATTTTTTCAAGCAGTGTTATGGACACTGAGTCGGGGTTAAGCCCGATATTATAGCCGCTTTTAAGTTTCAAGATGATCTTGCCTGTCTGCGAAGGCATGAGAACCCCTTCATATTGCGCCCATTTACTTTCTACCCGGACTCTGTCGTATAATTCTGCCTGCATGATATTCCCTGATTCCTATCCCGTCATAATAACCGTAAATGATAAAAAACTATCTTAAATGCAAGATTAAATATGGCTGGGAATAATATCAATAGTATTATGACAAGACTTGAAAAAGACAGCCTCGGAGAGATCGAAGTTCCTGACAACGTGCTATACGGCGCTTTCACGACTCGCGCTTCCCGTAATTTCAGGATAAGCGGCATAAGGGCAAAGCATGAATTCATCAGATCGATCGCGCTCATCAAAAAAGCAGCAGCGCTTACCAATATGAAGCTTGGCGTGCTCGATAAGAAGATCGCAGATGCCATAGTAAAGGCTGCTGACGAAGTTATCGAGGGTAAATACAGCGACCAGTTCATACTCGATGTGTTCCAGGCAGGCGCTGGCACGCCTTTTAACATGAATATGAATGAGGTCATCGCTAATGTAGCGATCAAGAAACTGGGAGGAAAGCCGGGAGATTATCACCTCGTTCACCCCAACAACCATGTCAACATGGCGCAGTCATCCAATGATGTTATACCAACCACGATACGATTGAGCGTGCTTTTCACTCTTTCACCTCTTATTGAAGAATTGGAAAAAATATTTGCGCAGTTCCATGCAAAAGAAAAAGAATACGACCATGTTATCAAGGTCGGAAGGACTCACCTTGAGGATGCTGTGCCCATAAGGTACGGTCAGGTGTTCGGTGGTTATGCGGCATCGATCGGGAAGTGCATAGTAAGGCTTGCTGCTTCAGAAAACAGCATGTTAGAACTGGGGATCGGAGGAACCGCCGTTGGCACAGGCATAAATACGCATCCGGATTTCAAAAAGACCATCATTTCGGAACTCTGTGAACTTACGGGTTTTCAATTATATCAGGGGAACAGTATTATGCTCCACTGGAGCATGGCGGGTTTTGTGGATGTTTCCAGTGCGCTGCGGATATTAGCGATCGAGCTTAACAAGATATCGAACGACCTGCGGCTCCTGAATTCCGGACCCAAGACCGGGATAGCTGAGATCATCCTGCCCGAAGTTGAGCCGGGCTCATCCATCATGCCAGGGAAGATCAATCCCTCGATCGCAGAGGCTGTGAACATGGTCTGCTTCCAGGTCATGGGGAACGACCATGCGGTATCTCTTGCAGCGGAGGCGGGGCAGATGGAGCTAAACGTGATGACGCCTCTAATCGCTTATGACCTTCTGTGGAGCATCGAGCTTCTTACGAATACGGTCAGGATGTTCAGAGTGGACTGTATCGAAGGAATGGTCGTGGATGAGAAAAGATGCTCTGAGCTTCTTGAGAACAGCCACGCACTGGCAACGGTTCTTAATCCTTACATCGGTTATGAGAACGTGGCAATGCTTGTGAAGACGGCTCTGGCTGAGAATAAATCCCTGAAGCAGGTGCTTATCGAGAAGGATGTGATCCCTGAGAAATACCTGAAAGAGATACTTGACGCAAGGAAGATGACGGAACCGGGAGTGATCGACAGGAACATGATCGAGGATATCATAAACTACAGGAAAAATAAATAACCTATATTTCTAATTCCTCCAGGGTCTTGCTTATCTTGTTCTCCAATTCTAATATTTTGATTTTGATTACTTCCGGTTTTTCATACTGGACTTCTTCGTATTCTATTTCCCTGTACTTGGAAATGCTCAAATCATAATCATTGTCTTTGATTTCCTTAAATGGAACATAGAAACATTTGGCTTTCCGGTCCTCAAATTTTTCCTTATCCTTGCTCTTAAATTTTTGAATAATATCAGGTATGTCACCTTTTCCATCTATGAATGTTCGTTTATCATCCAGGCTATAACCATCAGACCCCATACCATAGAACCAGACCTTTTCTGTCGGCTCTCCTTTGGTAAAAATAAGTACCCCTGCAGATACTCCTGCGTATGGTTTGAATACCCCGGAAGGCATTGAGATTACAGCATCCAGTCTGCATTGTTCAAGCAGTTTCTTCCTGATTTGTTGATGTGCATTTGAATTACCGAATAATACCCCGTCAGGCACGATTACAGCGCATCTCCCACCGCTGGTTAATATGTTATACATCAATTCCAGGAAAAGGATCTCGGTTTTCTTTGTTCTGATAGTGAATTTCCCGCTGATCTCGGATTCGTCTATGCTCCCTTTGAAAGGAGGATTGGCTAACACGACATCATAATGATTTGCCTCATCGTACCTTGTTGAGAGCGTATTGATGCTTCTGATGTTTGGATTGTTTATCCCGTGCATCATCAGGTTCATCAATGAAATCCTTGTCATTGTCTGGTCAAAATCAAACCCGTAAAATGTACTCTCTCTCAAAACCTCCCATTGTTTCTCATTTAATTTGTCCCCCTTGAAATTGTATTCGTTCCCATGATCATCCTTTTTGATAAATTCCGCAGATGTATTTGTCTTTAATATATGCTCATAGGCAGCCACTAAAAAGCCAGCAGTACCGCAGGCAGGGTCGCAGATTATATCCCCGATTTTCGGCGCCGTTAATTCAACCATCATCTTAATAATGTGCCTCGGCGTCCTGAACTGACCGTTCTTTCCTGCGGTTTTCAATTCAGAGAGAAGATATTCGTAGATATCGCCTTTAGTGTCCCTGTTCTGTTCCTTTATGTGCATACCGTTGATGATCTTTACAGCTTCAATGAGCAGCGATGCGGTAGGGATTGTGAAGACGGCGTCTTGCATGTATTTGGAATAGAGGGAATCCTCACCGCCCAGACTTCGCAGGAATGGGAATACCTTGTCGCGCACATGCTCTAATATCTTATCTGCTGGAAGATTTGTCCAGTGCGACCATTTGCAGCCTTCTTTGCCTTTAAAGAGCGATTCGTATTTTTCCCCTGATAATCGCGCGTTCTGTTCTCTTGCGATGTCCTCATCTTCTAAGCGCTTCATGAAGAGGAGATAGGACATCTGCTCTATCGCCTGCAGGGGGTTTGAGATGCCGCCGCTCCAGAATTTGTCCCAGAGCTGGTTTATTTTGGATTTTAGGTCTGAGTCTAACATTTTGATTTCCTTTTCGTAATTTGACCACGAATAACCACAGATAAATCCAAATCCGATGCATTAAATCTGCGTTCATCTGCGTTTATCTGCGGTTTGTTTTTCGTTTTGTACGGATTCATTTTGCCTCCAATTCGCCGCGAAATGCTCTCTGCATTAAGACATTGAAGAAGTTTTCGATGTGCTGCCCGGATTGGGTTTGATGCTCGCGGATTTGTTCGACTTGATGGACGATGTGAGCGAATTTTTGCTGAAGTTCAATTGGTGGGATTGTTATATTTATTGATTTTAATTTGCTCATTGATATATTAAGCATCGAGCCACTTGTGCCTGAAGCATTATTAGAAATTTCGTTTCTAATTGCAGCGTGGCTCAGGACAAACTTAAGATATTCAGAACATAATTGTGATTTATCAGGTTTAATCTTCCAAAGTTTATCTGGTAATAACAAATAAGGATAATCCCCTCCGATAAGGCAAGTTGCTCCTACAAGTTCATAAGTATTTGCTCTACTGAATAAAAGATCGCCTTTTTCTGGAGTTACAATCTTCTTTAACATTTGGCTACTGTTAATGACTTTATATTCATCAGGTAAAAAAATTCCTTTAGTTACAGCGCTTACCATTAATACTGCAAATTCATTTTCTTTGCGAGGTCTCTTTTCTCCTATAACACATGACCCTGCTTCTATTTCAATAACAACATCATTGATTTTTTTTACTTTCCATCCCTTCGGATTCGTCGCAGGATCGCCAAACAAATCCAAAAAAGTGCTCTTCAAAAATTCATCGGTCAGCCCATCCGCCTCTTTCCTCCACTCCCTGAGCTTTTCTGCTTTTTCGAGGACGGCAGCGATTTTCTTCTGGGTGGGGAGGGGGGGGAGAACCAGATTATAGTTTTTGACAAATTGTGTATTTATTCCCCCAATAGCAGCGCCATGAAAATTTGCATCCATTTGTCTTTGACCAATAGGAGAATACAAATGATAAAACAGATATTTTTGAAATACTAAATCTTTCTTTCCTCTTAAAATAAATACATGTTCATTTACCGCAGCAGCCTCATAAGGAAAATCACTACATACGAATGAAACTTTACCTGTTGTTGCCCCGTCTTTTACAACCAGAACATCTTCCTTTTGGATTTTTCCTCTACTCATTGAATTATAGAAATCCTCGGGAATAAGTCTAACATTTTTTAGATTGAAACCTCCTGTAGAATTGATATGTTCTCCCCCAATACTGGGTATGCCATCCTTTAAATCCGTTATCCCACCTTTTGGTCGATTCCCATTTTCTATTGATTCCAATATATCAGAAAGCTTTACTTCTTTCCATCCATCCGGCAACTTTTTCATATTTCTCCCCTTAAAATCCCATCCGTCACCGAATCATATTCCACCCTGATCCGGAATTGTTCAAATTGAATTTCCTGGGTTCTATCGCTCAATGAAACGGAAATTAACCGCAGATGAACGCAGATAAACGCAGATATTTTTCTGAATAATTTGCGGTTGTTTTGGTTTATTTGATTTCGTTTAATTATTTCCAATTCCTCTCACTATCCTTTTTATTTCTACCCTTGGTTTGCTGAAATTGATATCCTGTTTAAGAAACAGGTTTCTTCATCCGACTTAATTAATCTGCGTTCATCTGCGTTTATCTGCGGTTTGTTTTTCAATAAACCCATACAAGAATGAGCTTGATATTGATCAGTTGATTCAAATTTATTTAGTTCCCACAAATGCAAAATCACTAAACTCATCTTCCCCCACTCAAAAACCCGTTCTTCACAGGCACAAAATCAGTTATCTTAATTATGGGGAATGGTTCAAATTGAATGTCCCAGCTTCTATCGCTCAATGAAACGGAAATTAACCGCAGATGAACGCAGATAAACGCAGATATTTTTCTGAATAATTTGCGGTTGTTTTGGTTTATTTGATTTTGTTTAATTATTTCCAATTCCTCTCACTATCCTTTTTATTTCTACCCTTGGTTTACTGAAATTAATAAGCAGGCAGAGCTTTAAACCTGTGATTTTGAGGTAATTCAGGCATTGAGCAATATGGATATCATCGAATTCTTTGACTGTTTTTAACTCGATAATAATTTCATTTTCGACCAGAATATCTGCAAAATAATCCCCGACCAATTCATCCTTATAATAAACTTTCAAAGGCGCCTGTTGTTGCGCTTGTAATCCTTTTAATTCAAGTTCTACATTTAAAGCATTTTCATATACTTTTTCAAGGAAACCCACCCCAAGAATATTACTGACTTCGAATGCCGACCCTATGATTTTCTCTGACAATTCATTCAATTTGCTTTCATTTGCGGTTATTTGTGGTTCCATATTATTCAAAACCTTTATTATCATTAATTACAATAATTATGTGACGAGTAAGTCCTGTTGAAAAGATGACGGCTCAGGATTGAGTTCAGGATTGATAAACAGGGATCGTCATCCGACTTAATTAATCTGCGTTCATCTGCGTTTATCTGCGGTTTGTTTTTCAATAAACCCAGACAAGAATGAGATTGATATTGATCAGCTGATTCTAATTTATTTAGTTCCCACGGATCCGTGAAAATCCGCGCAATCCGTGTCATCCGTGTTCTAAGTCGTGATGGGGCTGCCTTTTCATACGTGGTAACAGGTATGGCTGAGCTTTGCGCTCTTTGCGGTGATTTAATCAGACAATTTACTGGATAAACTTCAGAGAAGTGCTGGATGTTAAAATTAACAAATCTGCGTTCATCAATGCCGAAACCCTGCGGGTTCTCGACTCCGCGCACACCTAT
>JAHIHJ010000015.1 GCA_018899795.1 Methanobacteriota archaeon | reverse complement strand
TGCGCTTGTTGTCATCATTTCAAGCACAGGGTTCGGGTTAAGCCCGAAGAATATTATCAAGAGTATAAGCACAGCCATGGAAGCGATCTCATAGTTCGCCCCGTCATGGATATGCCCCAGCTTTTCGTTAAATGTACCGAACACGGCGCGCTGCATCGCCCATAGATGATAACCTGCTGTGAACACGATGCCAAAGAGCGCAAGTATCACAAATGTCGGCAGATATTCATACGAATTCACAAGTATCAGGAACTCAGCGATGAATCCGCTCATGCCAGGTAATCCAAGCGATGCCAGGAAACCTGCAAGCATCACAAATGTGAGTTTGGGCATGTGCTTTGCTATCCCGCCAAGTTCTCCAATTATCCTTGTACCTGCAGAATGCTGGATAACGCCGCACGACATGAACAGCACGCATGTGATAAGACCGTGGGAGAACTGCTGGAACATTGCGCCGCTAACAGAGAGCGGAACAAGCGCGGCTGCGCCAAGGGTCACATACCCCATGTGGCTTATGCTTGAATATGCCACCATCTTCTTGAGATCACGCTGCGCAAGGGCAAGGAATGTCCCGTACAGGATACTCAACACACCTATTATTGCCAGCAAAGTTATCATTTTGTTGGGAGAATCCGAAAATGGAAGCAGCGGGACTATTATCCTGAAAAGACCATAGCCGCCCATCTTTAGCAGCAGCGCTGCCAGAATGACGCTACCTGCTGTTGGCGCCTCAACGTGCGCATCAGGAAGCCATGTATGGAATGGCACTGCCGGCATCTTCACGATGAAACCGAACAACAGCGCGATGAATATCGCGTCTTTTATTGTGATCACGTTGGTTATGAGCCATCCATCCATCAACTGGTAATTCTTGAGCAGGTATGACATATCAAAATAGGGTGTGCCGGATATCTGCCATGCATTGAAATACAGTGTGAATATCGCAAGCAGCATCACAAGGCTTGCCACATGGGTGTATATAAAGAACTTTATAGCAGCGTAGTCCTTGCGCGGACCGCCCCAGATGCTTATCAGGAAGTACATGGGGATGAGCACTATCTCCCAGAATATGTAGAACACGAAGAAGTCACGCGAAGTGAATACTCCGAGCACCCCTACGAGTTCAAGCATTATGAGACCGTAGAACTTATTCGCCTCTTTTGTCTCACCCCAGGCGAAAATTACTGTGAGCGGTATGACGATACAGGAAAGCAAGACAAGAGGCATTCCTATGCCATCAACGCCGAAACTGAGGTTTATCCCGAGACTTGGTATCCAGTTATAAGATTCCGCAAACTGCATAGTTGTCAATGAACTGTCAAACCTTGACAGCATTATCAAGGAAATAAGAAGCGCGAAGCCGGATGACACAAGAGCCACCACGCGCGCCTGCTCCCTTGTCTTTGTCAGGAAAGCTATGAGCGCTCCGATAAGCGTTATCGCGATCATCAATGAAATATAAGCGGTCATTTAGTTACCTCCGAGTTTGAGAATAAGCAATAACAAGCCTACCCCCAGCAGGGTGATGGAAGCGTAGTTCTGCACCACGCCTGTCTGCAGTTTCCTCGCAACTTCGCCCAGCCAGAATGTTGTTTTGCCAATAATATTATCGATCACCAGTCCGTCTATTATCTTCCTGTCAACGAACTCGCCTGACTGCGCTACCACATCATGTGTCAGTTTGACTCCTATGATATCAGCGCCAATGGTTGGCTCATAATATCTGTTCAGCAAAAGTTTGTAGAGAGGGTTGTTTGAAGATATGATCTTGCTCATGTCAAGCCATCTCTTATAGTATATTGCATAGGATATCAGGAAGCCAAGAACCCCGACAAGCACAGGGAGCAGTGTAACAATAATCGATGGATGCACAGCTTCTCCTTCATGCCCGGCCATCTCCACGCCCATAAGTTCAAAATTCGTTTCAAGATAATCGTAGAAATATCCCTGAGTGAACCCGAAGAACAGAGCAAGAATTGCCAGTATCATGAGGGGGCGCGTCATTACGTTCGGGGACTCGTGTGGATGCCTTTCTGAACGCGGCTTCCCTGTGAAAGCCATGAACCACAACCTGAATATGTAAATGGAAGTAAGGAGGGCTGCTATCACCGCAAAGGCATATGGTACCATGTCTCCTGTTTTTTCTCCGAACTCAAAGGTTCCTTCGATGATCGCATCTTTGCTGAAGAAACCCGCAGTGCCTATATTGATTAATGGGATTCCAATGCCTGCAAGCGCAAGCGCCCCTATCATCATTGTTGTGCCCGTGATCTTCATTTTGCTGAAAAGTCCGCCCATCTCGCGTATATCGTTCGTACCCACGGCATGGATAACGCTCCCTGCGCACAGGAAGAGAAGCGCCTTGAAGAAGGCATGGCTTATAAGGTGGAACATGGATATACCAACTGCTTTTGCGCCCAGCACTGC
>JAHIHJ010000136.1 GCA_018899795.1 Methanobacteriota archaeon | reverse complement strand
GAGAATTAGAAGATATCCCGGGGGAAATAGAAGAAGAAGAAATACCTTCAGTAGAAGGATCACTGGAAGCACTATCAACAACTCCGAAAAAAGAGGAAGTTCAAATCCCTGGGGGGGAAAAGCAGAAACTATCTGAAAATGCAGATGCTTTCATGCGCCGTCTAAATCTGGACGACACAAAGACCCTTCTGAAAGACCACATGACCCCTGAAAAACAGGCGGTCTTTGAACTGCTTGAAGAAAAACTGATGTCAGATGTTGAGACTCGTATTAAGAAGCTCAAAGAGATGCAGACTAAGGTTCTTGAGGAAGAACCGACAAAAACCTTTTTTGGAAAGATCAAGACATTCTTCACCAAAGAAACAGAAAACATCGAAGCGTATGATATTTCATTGCATGGTCCGCTCGTTACATTCGAAGGTCTTGAAGGATTTAATGAGATCGAGCGCTACTGGGTAAATGAACCTTATTCCTTTGTGGTAATATTATTTGATCCTGAGAACAATACCCATCTTTATTATGCGGCTGAACCGGTACTCACAGATTTCGAGGAATTGTTCCTGAGGGAGATAAAGGAAAGGCTCAAGGATGTCCTTCTTGTTGAGACTGTTCAAAGAGAAGAAGATAAGAAAAAGATAATAACCGCGAAGGTCATCCAGCTGGTCAGGGATTATGCTATCGATATAACCCCGCTCACCCTTGAAAAAGTATTGTATTATACGCGAAGGGACTTCATATATTTCGGAAAGATAGATCCCCTTATGCACGATAACAGGATCGAAGATATTTCTTCGAACGGGTTTGATATTCCAATATACCTTTACCATAAGAAATACACCAATATACCCACTAACATTTATTATAAAGAAAAGGACCTGAACTCATACGTTATCAGACTGGCGCAGCGGTGCGGCAAACACATCTCAGTGGCTGAACCGATGATCGACGCCACAATGCCTGACGGCTCTCGTATCCAGATGACGCTGGGGACTGAAGTTACCTCGCGCGGATCAACATTTACTATCAGGAAGTTCAGCGAGATACCGGTAACGCCTATAGACATGATCAACTGGAATACATTCTCTGCAGAGGAAATGGCATATCTCTGGGTGTGTATCGAGAATAATAAAAGCCTGATATTCTCAGGAGGAACAGCTTCAGGTAAGACATCTTCTCTCAACGCCGTCTCATTGTTCATTCCTCCCCAGGCAAAGATAGTGACCCTTGAAGATACAAGAGAATTAAAGCTCCCTCACCCTAACTGGATCCCGGGAGTCACCAGGGCTTCATTTACCCCGGACGGCAGGGGTGGTATTGACATGTACGAACTGCTAAGGGCAGCTCTCCGACAGCGTCCCGAATTCCTGCTTGTAGGCGAAGTGAGGGGCAAAGAAGCTCTCACGCTGTTCCAGGCTATGAGCACTGGTCATACCACATTCTCGACAATGCATGCTGACTCGGTAGCAAGCGCCATTCACAGACTTGAGAACCCACCTATCAGCGTCCCCAGGACAATGATACAGGCTCTGGACATAATAAGTATCCAGGCGCAGACATATGTTGGTGGAAAAAGAGCGCGTCGCAATATGAAAATTGTAGAGATCACTGATATCGATCCTACAACGAAGAATATCAGGACCAACGATATCTTCATCTGGGACGCATTGACTGATAAATTCCTCAGGGTGGGAGAATCTAAAGCTCTTAATGAAATTATGCTCAGGAGAGGGTGGAGCCTTTCACAGCTTAAGAAAGAATTGTCGAACAGGCAGAAAATAATGGAGTTCATGGTCAATAATAAGATAACAGAATTTCATGCGATATCCACAATCATTCATGATTATCAATCCACTCCGGATAAAGTTATCACTAAACTTAATATAACGGATAATTAGCATGCCAGTAACTAAATTCAGCACTGATATAAATTTATTTTTTAGAAAATTAAAGAGGTTGCCATTTGTCCTGCTTGGAGATAAAATAAAAGCCCGGCAGGAGAAATTCTATAACCTGAGGATAGCATTGCGGCAGGCTCGCGTTCCGATGTCCTATGAAATGTATATTTCAAATGCCCTGTTTTATTCAGTTGTATCCGGCATTATTGGAGCTTTAATAGGATTATTGATCGCATATATTGTTGTTTCCGTGGTCGGACTGCCGCCAGCGCTAACTCGTCTTACATTCAGCGAATCAACTGCATGGCTCCTCAAATACAGAAATATAAGTATAAGTATATTTATCATGTTCTTACTGACCGCTTTGTTCGGGGGGATAACATATGGTCTATTCCTTCTTTTTCCGGCTTTCCAGGCAGGGGAAAGAAAACAATCCATAGACAAAAACCTTCCTTACGCAGTCACTTTTATGTATGCGCTGAGCCGGGGCGGCATGAACGTTATAGAGATACTGAGATCTCTTGCCAAGTCTGAGAATACTTATGGGGAGACTTCAAGGGAAGTTGATGTTGTTCTTCGCGATATGGATTACTTTGGGAGCGATCTGAAGAGCGCTCTCTATAACCTGTGTGAGATCACGCCTTCTGCGAAATTAAAAGATCTTATGTATAATCTTCTTACTGTCATAGACAGCGGCGGGAACATCGCTGTATATTTCAAGGATAAATCCGAACAATATCTCAACTCTGCCAAAGTAGAACAAAAAGGATTCCTTGAAACGCTGGGTCTGATCGCTGAATCATACGTCACCGCTTTCGTGGCTGGTCCCCTGTTCATAATTATTCTTGGTGTGATGATGGCGGTTATGAGCAACGGAAGCAATATCATGGTATACGCGATAATTTATGCTGTCATACCTATAGGCTCTTTGATGTTCGTAGTAATGGTCAGCATAATTACTCCCGGTTCTGCTGGAGAGGCGCCGCTTTTACCCACGGAATCATATGTTGGCGAGATAGTTGTACCTGAGACTGAAGAAAAAAATAAATTCTTGAATTTTATTCATTCAAGAGATAATATTAAGTTTAAAAAAATTCTTCAAGACCCTTTAAAACCATTTAGAGAAAACCCTGCTTATACGCTCTTGATCACGGTGCCGATCGCTCTTATTTATCTGACTATTACAATTATTGGCGGTCTGAGGTCGGTGAACATTGTCGACTATGTAGATGATCCTGTGGTCTATTCATTTTATATCATTGCAATTCCACTTGCGGTTTTCCATGAGTTAAAGAAGGGATGGGAGGGAAAAATCCAATCCCAGTTCCCGGATTTCCTGAAGAAACTTGCCAGTACGAATGAAACCGGTATGACGCTTCGGGACTCAATAAAACTGATGACGCAAAGTGATCTGGGTATGGGCAAGGAGATAAAGAAAATATATAATGACATAGACTGGGCGCTAACGATCAATGAGGCACTGAGGCGCTTTGCTAACCGTGTCAGGACCCACGTGGTAGCGCGGTCGATAACGCTGGTGACAAAAGCCAACGAATCAAGTGGTGATATCGGAGAGGTGCTCACCGTTGCAGCCAGGGATGCAGCAGCGGAACAGGAATTGAAGAATGAGCGCATGGTCAGTATGTTTATATACATTATAATTATATATATGTCATTCATTATATTTATTGGGATCATTTATGTGATCTCTTCCACTTTCCTTGAACAAATGGTAAAAGCCGGGGAAAGAGTGACGACAAGCGGCTCACGTGCGATCGCTATGAGCCTGACCCGGGAAGGGCTGGCTGATTATAACCGTATCTTTTTCCACGGCGCCCTGATACAGGGAGTTTGCTCAGGATTGATCTCAGGGGTAATGGGAGAAGGCAGCGTGCTCTCGGGATTGAAGCATTCAGTGATAATGGTGACTATCGGATATCTGCTGTTCAAACTGTTCGTTCTTTGAAGGAAATTTCAGAAGTTCTCATAATCATGATAGGGGCAACTGTTATATAATATAATGATTAATGGTTGTGATTGCTGTAGTACGATACTATCTACAGATGGAGGAAACGTATGAACATCAGACCTGTATCTGGTTGCGTCATTGGCAAAGGCATATTCGCCTCATTTGCCCATTATGAGCAGACCAATATCCTGCCCCTGCGCCTTGTGACCGAGTGCAAAAAAAAACACTCAAAGACCTGCAGTATTGATTTCTGTCCGAGATTCAAGACTGGTCTTATGGGTTCGCATAAGGTATCCTGGCGGAACGAGGGCGCGAGAATTTAATGATATTTTTTTATACCATTCATTGCATCTAGAAAGCAGGAGTAATGTCTGGAGCAATAGCTATGGAAATATCAGGAACGAAACAGGGCATCCATAAATCAAGAGGCGGGCTTATCAGGTCATTCGTGACGCTTGAGAACGGCAAGATCAAAGACATAACCATATCAGGGGATTTCTTTCTTTTCCCTGAAGAAGCGGTTTTCAAAATACTTGAAAATCTAAAGGGGACGCCTGCGAAACGTGAAGTATTGTTAAAAAATATCGAAGGGACCTACGCAAAGGAGAACATACAGTCCCCTGGAACAGCACCATCTGATTTCACCGAATCCATAATGAAAGCGCTGGAGGCATAATAATGGAAGAATGGCGATTTATTGATTTCGGGCTTGTGGACATACGCGATATGATGGCGATGGATGAGGCGATACTGAAAGGCGACGAAGGTAATACCTTCTTTTTCTGGACACCGAAAAAATCCATCATTCTCGGGTTCTTCCAGAAAGCAGAAGTGGAATTGAACCTCCCGCAGTGCAAAGATTATACCATCACGCGGCGGATAAGCGGTGGCGGGATAGCGTTCTCGGATGACAGGTGCAGGCAGATAAACTATGGCGTCGTGGGGACAATTGATAACGATCTTTTCCCGCTTGATATAATCGAATCATATAAACAGGTATGCGGCGTCCTGATAGACACGCTTGTTCATTATGGCATGAATGCTGCGTTCCGTCCTATCAACGATGTCACAGTGGACAATAAGAAAATATCTGGCAACGCCCAGACGCGCTGGGAAGGGAAGCTGCTTCAGAATGGTACTTTGCTGCTTGATTTTGATATCGAGGAGATGCTTCGGATATCCAATATACCGAGGGAAAAGTTCCTTGATAAGAAGATAGCCTCGGTCAGGGAAGGGCTGACATGGCTTGACAGGGAACTGGGCGAACAGCGCGACATGGAAGAAGTGAAGAAGGTCATGAAGGATAAATTCGAAGAGCGATTCCGTGTAACATTGAAAACCGCGACTCTTAGTAAGAGGGAAAAGGAACTGACAAAAAGCTTACTTCCGAAATATTACTCCCCTGAATGGGTATATCGCTGATGGATCATGACGTAATAATCATAGGAGCAGGACCTGCCGGGTCTGTTACTGCAGCAGTGGTAGCACACGTTGGCTATAGAGTGCTTGTGCTTGAGAAAGACGATTCCTGCAGGTCGCCCTGCGCCGGATACATCGGCAAAACCATCAACATAGAAATGCCTGATGACTCTATAATTCAGTCGGGAATAACGAAAATGCGCACCTATTTTCCGGACCTCTCCTTCCATGACTTTGAACTGAACGGGTTTGTAGTAGATAGACCTTCTTTCGATATGGCGCTGGCACAGAAAGCGATAGATCACGGCGCAGAGATAAGATGGGGTTCTCCGCTCCAGGACATTGTTGCGGGAAAAGTCAAATTCCGCGATGGGATTTCCAATGGAAAAATAATCGTAGGCGCAGATGGAGTTTTTTCAAAAACCGCATCTCTTTGCGGGTTTGAAAAGCAGAAAATCGCGGTTTGCTCGCAGTATCATTTGAAAAGGATAAAACCGCTTTCGCAGACCTGCGAGATCTTTTTCAATTCTGATCATGCTCCTGGAGGATATGTCTGGATATATCCCACAGGAAAAGATTCCGCAAAAGTTGGCGTGGGGGTGACGGAAGGAAATCCGCGCGCGTATCTTGAAAATTTTATCGGCAGATCACCTCTATCTGGGCGTCTTGATGGAATAAAAACTGAATACGTCGCGGGCGCCCTGCCCATAAGCGGGCTGCGTGAGAAGCTTTACCGCGGCAATGTCCTGCTTGTGGGTGACAGCGGGGGGATGGCTGATCCTGTCACTGGCGCTGGCATCAACAATGCCATGCTGGCAGGGGAAATAGCAGGGAAGACAATAGTAAAGGCTCTTGAAAGCGATGACATGGGGATATTATCTGAGTATGAAACAAAAACAAGGCGTCTTCTGGGAAAGCCTCTTTCAAGATCACTCGAAAAAAGAAAAAAGCTTGATGCGTGCTGTGCTTCCAATGAGATGTTGCAGGAAAGTCTGCCTGAATTGTGGGTGAGTTTTGATCGTTATTGGGATTAATTAGGGGCGATCGCCAGAGTTTACGACCGGCAGATATGAACCCGGACAATAGAATCCATTTCATTGAAAGATTTATGAGTTATAATATCAAAAGTATAAATGAGTATAATAGCAAAAGTATAAATAAGCTACAAAACATATATTTGTTGGATTTGAATTATGAAACTGGGTCGTGTCTCTTCGGGAATATATGGTCTGGACGACTTGATGAACGGTGGTTTTAGAGAGAACACGGTCAATGTTGTCAGGGGAGGAACAGGTGTTGGAAAAACCACCTTTGCGCTTCAATATTCTTTATTCGGTCTCAATCGCGGTGAAAAGGTTCTGTTCGTTTCTTTTGAGATGTCGGAGAAACAGATATTGCGGG
>JAHIHJ010000135.1 GCA_018899795.1 Methanobacteriota archaeon | reverse complement strand
TAACATCATCAAATTCTTTATAATGGGCTTGTCCACATTTAATTTTTCTCTTTTCACTGATTTTCAATTCCTGACCTGCTGATTTTGTTTCAGCTACAAAATAGACGGTATTTTCATTCTTTTTAATCAATGCCCAGTCTGGATTATAATTGCCGATAGGCGTTTTTATTTTAAACCAAAAAGGCAGTTTGAAATAGAACTCTATATCATCCCTGCTTTCAGAGAATTTATCTGGATATATGAACTTGTCATTGCCCGTATTGTAGGGAGGATCGATGTAGATCATCTTGATCTTGCCAAAATAGGACTTCTGCAAAACCTTCAGAACTTCCAGGTTTTCGCCTTCGATAAAGATATTTTCCGTATCGTCAAAACCAATGGACTCTTCCTTGCATGGTACAAGAGTTGCGGTGGTGGGGGATTGTAACACGCGGAAAGCATCGGACTTACCCGCCCAGTTCAAAACATAGCGTTCATTTTTTAATTCGATATCCTCACCCAAAGTGGCTTGTAGTTTTTCCCAGTCGATTTTACCTTCCGTGAATGCATCGGGCAGGATTTCCTTAAGCTTATTCAGCCTTTCTTCGGTAATGTCCAGTGATTTTCCATCCATCCTTTTTATCTCCTTCTTCTATTTAATCCACCGCCGAAGGCGGACTAAAGAGACAAATACTGTTATTCAATTTCTTAAACTACTAACTATTAACTATCCAATGGGCTTTTAATCTTACTGATTTTCTTATTTTCAAGGATTGAAAAACTGCAAATAATTTTTTGTGTTATTTAGCTGGGGCACTAACGTAAATATGGGTTGCAATTTTGATATAAAGTGGTTGCGAGGGGACGTATCGGCGCCGGGGTTTTGATTTTTCAAAAATAATAAATGTCCAGCGCCCCCGATGGAACACGGATTGCGCGGATGACGCGGATACACACGGATCGTATCCGCGGAAATCCGGTGCGACAAGAAGCTATGCTATGAATTGCCAACGAGCTCCCCTTCCATTTGGGGTAATCTTACCGGGATGTGCTTTTGCAGTAATGCAGAGGTGCAAAGCTCCTGGAACAATGTGAAGAAATCCAAAAATCCAATTTGGACAATTTGCTAAGATAAGGATGTAATGGAGAAGTTAAAATGAACTACTGTCGAAGAGTCGTAACGCGGAATAAGCGAAACTGGATTGGCACGCTTCGACCAAAAGGTACAAAATCTGGCTATAGTGGCTCGGATTACACTATAGAAAATGGACATCAGATTTTCGGCTCAGAGGTAGCTCCTAAAACATCCACAATTATTCATAGTATGGAACTTGGTAAGCCCTATGCATTCCCTATGGGTAGAAGTCTCGTAAGAGATGACAACGATGCAGAGGGTATAGGATATGATAAAAAGCAAACGTCAGCCTGTAATCGGCTGAATAGAGGTTTAAAATTTGCCTCAACCTGAAAAGGTGCTGACTTATCACTGGTATTTGATTGTGTGAATGAAGGTAAACCCATGAATGCAAGAAATTCAATTACATCGGAAGATGAGAAGCTTGCAAACAAGCAACTGAAAAACCAGTGGGATAACACCGACTGGAACGAAGTTGAGAAACTTGTAAATCGGTTACAAATCAGAATCACAAAAGCAGTTAAAATAACTGCTGCCCGATTTAACGGGTTATCGAATACTTGAGCCGTATGCGGTGAAAGTCGCAAGTACGGTTCTTGGAAGAGAGAGAACGAGTAATCGTTCTTTCTTATTCGACTTAAATCCGTGTCATCCGTGTTCCCGTCTCGGTAAATCTGCGTTCATCCGCTTTCATCTGCGGTTTAGCATATCGTTATTGATGGGAACTGAACAAAATGATGGCTGAGCTTTTGGAGGGTGACGGCGGCTTAGAGGGGCGGTTTTCATCTGGCGCGGTTTTTGATGTGGGGCGGTTGCATGGGGGTATATTGGCGCCCGGGGATTAATATGGTGAATTGTCCACAGAGGCAACTATCTGGAATTTCCAGATAGTTCATACAGAATCATTTGGTTTTCACTTTCATTTCAATCTTTTCAGGCTTGTTTCTTTTGTCAATAGCGTCATCTGCTCAATCGCAATGTTGTTTAATTTCTCTAATCGTTTCGACTTGTCCATTCCTTCTTTAATAAAAAGCGCATTTATATTTTCAAGATTTGACAGGCATACAAGTTGAGAAACATCTGCGTAATCCCGCATATTCCCGTCAAGTGCTGGATTGTTGTTTCTCCATTCTTTTGCAGTTATCCCAAATAAAGCAAGATTGAGAATATCCGCTTCTGAGGCATATATTAAATTTTCTGCATTTCGAGAGATTTTATCCGGTACTAGATGTTTTTTTATTGCATCAGTGTGGATTCTATAATTTATCTTTGCAAGATTCCTCTTTATATCCCATCCTAATTGCAGTCTTTCATTTTCATCTTCCTTTAATCTCTGAAATTCTTTTATTAAGTATAACTTAAATTCTGCAGAAATCCATGATGCAAATTCAAATGCGATATCCTTATGCGCAAAGGTGCCGCCATATTTGCCAGATTTTGATATAATTCCTTCTGCATTAGTCGATTCGATCCATTTTTGGGGAGACAGCACAAAAGAGTTACTTCCCGCCTGATTTCTAAACTGGTCGAATTCGACCAGTTTAAAATCTGGATTATTTATCTTCTCCCATAAACCTAAAAATTCAATCGTATCTTTCGACCTTGTCCAGTTTTTTATTACATCTGCAGGATGTTCGGGATTCTTGAATCTTGCAATATCTGTCAGAGAAATATAATCTTCTTTCTCTTGTGAAGATAATGCAATTTCTGTTCCGAGAACTTGTATTTTTTTGGCATTCTTTATTGCTCTTTCTCCTCTCATTCCCTCGACACCTCATATTCAGCAATGTGCATCCCAATCATCCTTTTATACATTACTCTTCCCATTTTTTTATCAAATTTTACCTTCTTAAAATCTGTCTTTTAGTTTTATACTATATGAACTGAACTATAGCGAGGTGAAAGTATT
>JAHIHJ010000134.1 GCA_018899795.1 Methanobacteriota archaeon | reverse complement strand
TAATAAATATCTCCCATTTTTCCTTAAAACATGCCAAAAATCGCATAGCTCTGACATAGAGTCATTGAACAAATCACAAACAAGAAAATAGAGGGGGTTGTTATCGACACAATGGGCGTTGATGCAAGAATAAAAAGTATCTTATCGACCTATCATGGTAGATATCATACAATAGGTTTTTCAGATTTGCGTGCTGTAGCTATCGATATGACGCCTGTTTATTCAGGAGTTTGTCGTTCAACAGATTCTGAGGCAATGAATATTGTTGAAGTCATAGATGAAGTTAAAGATGTCTGCGGAGATAATGTTCATATCTATACAGGAAATGGACATACCACAACTAAAATATCTGCTGGAATGGTATATTTGAGTCATGGAGTGATCGCTGCTGGCAGGTTTAATCATGAACATAATAAAAATTTTGGAAATAGAAGACTTTCAAAATTAAAGAAGAATATTGTTTTACTAAATAAAGTTGGAAAGTTATTGAATCAAGAACCTACGTTAGGACGTGTAATCGCTATGCGAAAACATATTTATGTGGATGGATTGAATGTCAGAAAAATGGTTGAAGATATTGGTTCCTTGATTTTAAAGAATGTCTCACAAACAGATATACCAATTGATGAAATCTGTGATGCTGTTGAGAGATCAAATCATATGAAGAAAAAAGCGAGAATTGTAGAGGGGAGTAGAACAAGAGTTGAAGGAGATGAAGCAGAATTGTTATTGAAATCAGGTGAATTAATTCTATGTATAGTTGGACTGTATCATCTTTTGAAGGGATGGAAAGGACCTATCAGCCCTATTAATTTTTCAGATGTCAGACTGATTTTGCCTGCATAAAAATATTTTTATAAAAAAAAGTTCCGATGATGGGAATTTTAACGCCACAACTTGAACAGCATCATCCTCACTCAAAACCCTTTTTCCATCAACGATCACTGATTTTTCACGAAGAGTTCTTTCCAACGTGTATAAAACGGCAAGCTGCTCATCTATTGCTTCAATCCCCTCCAGTGGTTCTTTCAGTTTATATTTGAGTTGAGTTATAGTCTGGCAAATTTCTCTATGTTTTTCTTTCATTTTATCATAACTCTCGATTTTTTTTCCATAACCCACAATTCGATGGATATTTACCGCACACTTTGCTTCTCTAAACGTTTTTTCCTGCATCGGCCAGCGATCAAAATATTTCTTGGTAATCTCACTCTCATTCAATAAATCACGAGGAACATCGGTAACTAAAACTGATTTTCGACCATTATCCCACTTAATGAGCACAGCACGACATTCGAATATGTAGTTTTTCTCAGATGAATCTAATAATTCAATTTTACAATCGATAAGAGTTGCATTACCAGATTCATATCTCTTTTCTTCTCGGCTGTGTTTGAATTTTCTCTCCTTTGTCTGATTATCATCGAGAATTGTAATAAAATACTCATCACTTTCACTTAATGCTCTAAGTGTTTTTACAGCATTGCCTCCACCATCCATTATCAATATCCGTTTCACCTGAATGTGAACTGACGGCGTATCTAAAAGTTGTATCAATTTATTTTGCATCTCTAATGCATGTTTGCCCAGATCGACATGCCCATGAAAAGTCTGGAAATATAGAGGATGACCTTTGCCATCATGGATGAACACATTTTCCAGACAATTCATAACACGTCCAAGCATTGTCACTTTACCTTTGTAGCAACTATTGGAAGACCACAAAGCTTTCGTATTTCCATCAATATAATAACAGACAAAGTATGTTTCATCACCAGATTCTTTTTTCCAAAAATTAATCCAGAATTTTGCGATTTCTGTAATTAACTGTTCAGAAACTTTAAGATATTTTAGTTCTCGAAGATATCGATCGAGTGATGCATCTTTGTAATTGTATCCGCAGAGAAATTCTAAATCGTTTCCTTTTACACGGTTTACTCTACTTGATTTTCCATTCGATGTGACAAGAGGCAAGCATAAGAGAGCCAGATTACATCGCGATATTGTCTCTTCTGACATTTCAAAAATATTCATTGTTGAGAAGTTTTTCTCTTGAATTTTATCATCGATAGAGTGAAAACGGTTTTCTCTTACGGATTGAAGTTCATTGTATTCTCTGGTGAATTTCCCGTGAAAACGAACGTCTGGGTGGTCTTGTCCAATGGTTATATTCTGTTGGTATATTTCTGATTTCTGAATGTCGTTCTTTCGATCGATTATTGTTTTTGTGAATATTTTGATGATATTGGTGTAAAATGCTAATGAGGTCAGTATCTCACCTCCACTGGATTTCTGATGTTGATATTCAATTTCTTCTGAAGGTGGGAGTCTTGTTAAGGATTCAGAATTCCTGAAGCTATTTATGCATGTTTTTGATATGTTTACGTTAAACTGGTTTAATATCTTATTCTGCAATTCTGTTGAGGATATATTTTGATTTTCTTTTACTGTCGACACTATGTAATCTTTTATTCTTTGTGTTAGTTTTGTATAGTTGCCTTCGGTTCTTTTGTCTTTTAATCCTTCTTCTCCATATTTTTGAAGGGTTTTGCAGTAGAGATAGTATTGGACTCTTGAAAAGGGTACTATATTTTTCTTGAAATAGTCTGTTACTGGCTGGTTTGATTCTTTGATATTTTGGATAGTTTCTAGAATTTCCCTAATTCTCTCGTCATTTGACATTAAATATTAAATATGTTTCTCATTGTATATAAAGATTGTTAAATTTAGGTAGGTCTTTATTTTATTTTCTCCGAAAGTCATGTTTTATAAAGAATTTCAAAAGCCTTCATGATTGCGAGATAGATATTGGGAAGCTGAATGTAGTGGTGGGAGCTAATGCTTCGGGGAAATCAAATTTGGTGGAAGCATTCAGGCTTTTGAAGAAGATTTATGTTGATAAAGATATGAATCCATTTACCGAGTGGTGGGGCTACAACAATGTTGTGTGGCAGAGAAAAGAGGAGCTGTCGATAACAATTGGACTGCTTTTTGATATTGAAGGCTTCGAGGTCTATTTTGAGATAACCTGTTCAGGTGTAGGTGGGAAATTTCAGATTTTACGAGAAGTTCTAGATATCAAAGGTTATCTGAAGTTTCAAAAAGACGGTGAATGGATAACTATTAAACACAATGCTGACTTTATAAAAGAGGTTATTAAAAATGTTGATGAATATGAATCAGTATATAGAGGCTTCAAATCTAGACTAATAAAGGATAAAAACCGATTAATAAATGAAAGTAAAATTAGAACAGATTTGGAACAGAGGCTTTTAGAACATGAATTAATTAATAGTCATTTCTGGGAGTACACAAGAGTTTTTTCAAATAAAATGACCTCAAAAAATTTTTACTTATTCAAAATTCC
>JAHIHJ010000133.1 GCA_018899795.1 Methanobacteriota archaeon | reverse complement strand
TTCACGCTTCCCCTGTTTATCTCCTGCTTATCTGAGATTTCGGCTATGGTGCAGCCAGGGTTGTTCAGTATATATTTAAAAATGCCCTGCCTGTTCTGGTTTTCAAGCAGGTTTTTAATTCTTGCCAGAACAATGGGAATTACTTTGAACAATCCCAAAGAAGCGAGGATAATTCCTGATATATAAGCTATTTTTATCCAGAGGGGCAGTTCCCAGAATGAAATTGTCGCATCTGCGCCGGTAGTATCAATAAGTTCTTTTTGAGGAGCATAGGGTTCTACTGTGTATCCACCTTTTTCAGCATGCACTGTAAAGCTAAAGATAAAAAGAAAAAATAGAAGAACTCCTATCCACCGCATAGGATATACTATGAAGTTCAGATATAATAATCTTCTGTTCCTGACACGCTGTAGCCGTATACCTCATAATACCATGTGCCTCTGGCTATGCCGTTGGGATTATTTATATTCAGGTTTATCCTGCCATTAATAACTCCATCTGCATTGTCAAAGTACGGGCCAAACACATAGCCGTCAGGAGAATATATTGTAAGTCTCAGCGAATTGCCGGAATTGCCCCAGTTCAAATCCACGTTCAGGGTCGTGATAAAAGTCGTTACATCCTTTGTATGCCAATTAGTCTTACCCTGTGTGATTGTTGCGTAAACACTATCAATAGCTGACCCTCCGCCCGTGCTATTACCGGGTTCCACGATATATCCACCAGTCTTAGCTATGTTCATCTGCTCTTCACTTACTGCTGCTAAAGCCAGTGTGGCTGAAAACAGCAGCAAAATTGCTATAATTCCAATCTTTTTAAGCATTTAAATCACCCACACAGGCATAAACGGGGAGTTATTTAATTTTTATGTCCAAATCATCCAACTGAGGCTGAACAGTTGGACGATTTGGCGAGAAAATATTTATAAAGGGAGTTTCATAGCGTAAAAGGCAAACATCAAAAAAGATGTTGCATGGGGTTCAAAGGTTCCGCAAGAGCAACTGAACCCCAGGTGCCCGAAGGCATGGTCAGGCATGCTTTGAGATAACTTAAAGCTTGTCTGGTTTTGCCTCCGGGATAGAGAAAAAAATTAAAGGAGGAAATAAAAATATGAAGAGTAAAGCAGTAAGTATACTGTTGGTAACATTGATACTCATGGGAGTGACAATAGTATCCGCAGTAGATGCACAGGATATAGAAAAAATGATGCCAAGTAAATTTATAGAGAAGGTAGTGGCTGTAGACAAACAGAAGATAGATGATCTAAAGAAGGATAATAAAGACCACATTAATTTTATTAAAAAGAGTTTAGGAGAAGACGCAGCTAAGAAGATAATAGACAAATATTTCACAGACCGGGCAGAAGAGTTGAAAAAATTACCAAAAGAGGTTAAAATCCAATTGATTGAATTGGGAAATAATTCTCCCCAACTTTGGCCTTATACAAGCGAAACAAATGGAAGTTTTATAAAGAAAGACCCAATAAATCTCATATTTTACAAGACTGGTAGCGCATGGGATGTACAATATGACATGAGATATTGGCTTACCAATAATTGGGAAGATGCATCCGGTTGGACTCACTACACGTACATCGGTACCACAAACAATGGTTTAAATTGGAGACAGAATGATTATCAACTTCAAAATGGATCGTATTTTGGGACAAGATATCATATACGGATATTTGACGGAGGAGTCGATCCAGACTGGGCGAATCAATGGAGTGATGCCAGCGTGCATAAAGAGCATTGGGATTGGTCGAAAATGGATCACGTTGTTGATAGTTTTGAGCAAGCTGAAACTTTTGTAAAAAATGATTTCCAAGGAAAAGGATTCGTAGGATCGATATGGTCTGCAAATCTTAATAACCAGGATATTGGTGATAATGATGGTCAGGCAACGGTGATTGAGTTATTATATTAAATATGCTTGCTTATAAACAGGGGAAGTTGTTAGGAGGGCTTAATAAGTCCCCACTTCTTCTATTTTTTAGTGTATCATTTTTTTATATGCTTCCAAGAATAGTTACCTCAATCGCAGATGCTGCGCACTTTGAACTTCCTATAAGGTTAGCTCTCATTACACTCTTTCCAATTATGGCTTTTTTTACACCAATTATAGTTATAATATATGGTAAATATGTTGAAAATGTAAGAATAGCATTTGCATCCTGTTTCTTTCCAATTCTGATATGGGAATCTCTTTATTCAATTTCTACTGGAATCATTGTATATATATCGTCGTTAGAAATTATTAGAATATTAATGTTGTCTTTTAGTTTAGGCTTGATCGGAGCAGGTGGAGGACTCGCTAAAGAAGGAACAGAGAATAAAGTAAAGTATGGTTTAATGGCACTAGGCATAGCATTATGGTTTATAATTTTTGGAGAGGGAATTATAAAATGGTTTAGACTATTAATGGGTGGACCAATTCCTGACGGAGGGTATTAAATCTCACAATTTGATTTTGCAGTCATAAAAACGTGGGGCTCGGTGGTTTCTTGAAGCCAGCGCCGCGCCTGAGGGCAGCAAAAAAAATAGAAATGGAGGAATAAAAAATATGAAGAAGAGTAAAGGAATGCAATTGGGCGCGCTGCTTGCGGCAATGCTGCTGTTGAGCATGGTGTTTGTGCCAGTAGCGAGTGCGCAGGGAGCAAATGACAATAAAGATAAGAAAATTCTGGAGATAATTCGGCTACAACCTGAAGCAGGTAGTGAAGTTATACTTGATTCTTTTGAGGCTATCCTCTGGTCTGATGACTCCGTGACCGTACAGAGTAGTGGCCAAAAGCATGCAGAAACTCCATCTCTGTATTTCCATTGGGAAATAAACCTGTCAAAGAAAACATATAAAACCACAAAACTGGCAGTATCAGACTTAATTAAACGGACACCTATTAATACTAAGATCGAAAAAAATAAAGGCAAGTTAACCCCAGATGCAGTGGTGGTAGCTGTGACGCCTGGTACCTATACTGCTACAGTGCAGGTGGTGACTGACGATCTTGTAGGCGAAGACTTAGCAGAAACAACTCATAAGCTAAATTGGACCGTTAACGCCGGTGGAACAGTGAATTGGAACTGGCGTAGCGTCAGTGCTTGGGCTGCCAATCCCTCTTCCTTCGGTACGCACTGGTTTGTTGATACGTATGGATTTGTCGGAAGCGTCACCTACTCCCCTGATCAAACGTCTGTTTTCTCAGAAGCCCAGGGCAAATACTACAACTGGGACTTTGGTGATGACAATCAGGCCACCTATGCTGACCATTGGAGCAAAATTCAAGGAAGGAACGATGGAGGATTCAACTACTGGTGGGGCGCTACCCACTCAGGAGAATATTGGTGGTTACTTGATGGGGATGTGTATGCTAGCTAATGCACCTCCCCGTTTTAATTTTTTACTGGATATAATATGCTTCAAACTTTAATAACTTTTTTTTGGAAGAGTTATATTTATCTACTATTTGTTCTTACAATTGTAATATTATTTCTAATGATCAAAGGAAGAGCTGAATCTAAACGAGCATCCTTTGACTCTGCTACTCTATCATTATCAGATATTTTACTGGTTCTATCTTTTCTTACGGTCTCAGTAAGTGGGTTGCTGGTACTTCTTGATCTAGAAATTTTTGGACGGATCTCGTTGAGTGAACCACTTAATTTTGTGGTTCTTTCCTTTATGATAATTTCCATAACCGGATCTTCGATCATAATGATAAAAGAAAATGTTAGACACCAGAAAAAGATACACGATTCCGCATCTCTTATATTAGTAAGTGCTTTATTGATTCTTTCTTTTTTAGCCGGATTTTCCATTGGAGCAAGACTTTCTTTTATTAATTTAATATTGACTTTATTTTTATTAGTGAAAGCTCAACATTATATACTTATTTTTTTTATTGCCTTAACGCTTAACCTATTCTTTTTAGCATCGTATTTTTTATTTTAGTAAAAAGAGCGAACGGCATTCGTTCAAAACCGAACATTTTCAGAGGATTTATGTCGTGATAAGTAGAAAGTTGTTTCGGGTTTCAGCAGTTCTGCAAGAGCAACTGAACCTTGATGATATCGTGTATGGAAATCACCATGGCAGTAAAGTCCATGGGCGGAACCATATCCAGATTTGAGGAAGAGAGAATGGACTTACAGCGGGTGTTCCTGAAGCTGATAGAAGAATCTGCATAATAAAAATTATAAAGAATTATGAGAAGAAATCCCGGAAATGCGATAGCGAATGCCAGGCTCGAACTCCAGGACGTAATCGAAGAGATACTTCGCAAGCACCGCATCGACCCTGGAGACCATAACTATGATATGAGGCTCAGAATGCCCACCTATCTTGATCCGTTTACTGGAAGGATAGACAGCTACGAATCAGCAGGGCAGAATGGAGACCCGATATTGTTTGTGAAAAAGATGGGTGGGAAATTCATAAGGATGGGGCAGTATTATGAGATGAACGGAGACCACACGAGCGACCCGGTAATTGCGATGGACGCCGGCAGCAGTTACTGGGTTCCTGTCAGGATCGATCGAGCGGTTGGGGATATTTTCTGCTACTACAACGAGAACGGCAGGCGCGTGATGTACCCCGATAAGATTGAAGAGTTCATGTCAATCCAGCGCATGTTCGCTCAAAAAATCAGGGAGCAGGGATGGTTAGACAGCGGAATAAAGTTAAAGAGAAAATAGGTGAAGTTGTGAAAAGAAATCTTGAAAATGTTTTTGTGATAGCGCAGAAAGAGTTTGCAGACAGCATCTGGAGTCCGAGGTTCTATTTGATTCTTGGAATATTCATGACTGCGCTTCTGGTGCTGGGGTATCAGGCAGGATAGAATATATCAGGTACGGGCGGGAAATCCTTTGGTGGTATTTCTCCGCTTACAATGGGTTTTATGAGTTTTGCATCCCAGATGAGCTTATTTGGCCCTTTGATAGCAATCATACTTGGATTCGATGCCATTGTCAAAGAGAGAAAATCAGGTTCGCTTAATGTGCTTCTGACGCATCCTGTGTATAGAGATCAGGTAATCACAGGCAAGCTCATTGGCATCATGCTTACTCTTGGTTCTGTGGTTGTTATTGCGGTTGCGACATCAACGGGTGTCATGCTCGGCGTATCAGGGATAACGGTATCATCGGAGCTTATCAGCAGGATAATAGTCTTCATGATGCTGGCTTTTTTATTTATGCTGAGCTATCTGGCACTTTCTGTAGCAGTATCCACTTTTACAAAAGAGTCCTGTGATAATCCCTCTTCTATGGAAAAAATGAAAAACAGAGATAAAATCGCACAGGATATTATGTCTTTATCCCCTTCCACGCATTTTACTGAACTCATAACAGGACCCCAGCAGGCTGGAGGATACATCGTGATGCCTGCTGGAGAGGTAAGTGAGAAGCCCTCTGAGATGCGCGGTCTATTTGATACTGGTTTCACTCTTGGCTACTGGGTAGAGCAGAACTGGGTTAACTTGGTTGTATTAATTGTGATTCCTGTGATACTGTTACTGGTATCTTATATGGCATTCATGAGGCAGGATATTACCCTCTTATGATACTTGGGATGAAATATACATGGCGAAGAGATACCAACCTATACCGCTGCTGCTTGCTCTTATTATAATGCTTTTAAGGCAGATTTTTGGTAAAAGAGGAGATTGAAATAATAAACCTTCATGAACATACGCTGCACAAATGTTTAGTAGGAGCTTCTAATTGCATCTTTCGCAAGTCGGATGATTTCCCTCTATTGTCCTGTCAAGTGTCAATTAGCAACAAATAATCGAGATAAATTGATATGGATTC
>JAHIHJ010000132.1 GCA_018899795.1 Methanobacteriota archaeon | reverse complement strand
TTCCTGTATTATGAAACGCCTGTGGGAAAAGTCAGGCGAAACAAACAGTTCGGGCGGGAACATATAGATATTCTGGCGAAGGAGATGCACAGCAAAGCGCTGGTCGTGGTTGAGGTCAAAAAACAGGGCGAAGATATGGATTCTGCTGTTTTCCAGGGGCTTTCTTATGTTGAGTGGCTCTTCAAACACAGGGAGCGGCTAAAGCCAAGAATAGCGCAGCTTGATATTAATGCACACCATCGACTCGAAACACGGATGACTCGGATATGGCGTATCTCCATGTATACAAGGATTCACGCATCGGCAGAATTCGCGTTCCTTTCCTAGTATATAGTTTTCCGCATAACAATCGATAAATTATAACCTTCGATTAATAAATCCGGTGCAACAAATCTGCGTTTATCTGCGTTCATCTGCGGTTTAAATAAATCTCAAAAGACCATGGCAACCTGATTTTAGGTTGAAATTAGAATCCAGTGGTTCTTTTCATTTATTATGCATTTGCATTGAAAAACGTTAATCTGCAGCTGAATTTGTGGGTATGATCGTTATTGATTGCTATGGGGTCTGAAGAAAAGGAACCGCAGATAAACGCGGATGAACGCAGATTAAATGCTTCGGAAGACTATAATTCTCTTAACCGAACCAAAGGAGAGATATCAGGTCGGGAACCATTAAAGCTTTATTAACTCAAACTAATTTATTCAACGGTGATACCATCAAACCCATCCTTCAGGTCGCTCTCGATGTCCTTGAGATAGACCGCGCCATCCAGATCGCAAAAGAAGCAGTAGCAGGAGGAGTGGACTGGATAGAAGCAGGAACGCCCCTAATAAAAAGCGAGGGTATGAATGCAGTCCGTCAGCTCAAAGCAGCCTTTCCCGATCGCGTAATCCTGGCTGACATGAAAACGATAGATACCGGCGCCATTGAGATAGAGATGGCGGCAAAAGCAGGCGCAGATATCGTTATCCTTCTTGGCAGCGCTGATGATTCCACAATTAAGGATGCAATTCGCGCCGCCCGGAAATATGGTGTGAAGCTGATGGCTGACCTCATATCATCAGATGACCCTGCAAACAGGGCAGTTCAACTTGCGGATATGGGGATAGATTATATCAATGTCCATTCTGGCATCGACCAGCAGATGACAGGAAATGACCCTGTAAAGCATCTCAAGAAATTCAAGGTGAACGTCCCCGTTGCTGTAGCAGGCGGGCTTGACGCAAAAAGCGCTGCGAAAGCGGTAGTGTCGGGCGCCCGCATAGTTATCGTTGGAGGGAACATTGTCCGCTCATCAAACGTAACAGCCGCGGCTAAGGCTATAAGGCGCAGCATCGACGTCCCAGGTATCACTGAGGAAAAGGAAACATCAATAGACGAACAAACCATCGAACTGCTAAAGCGCGTATCCACGCCCAACATCTCTGACGCGATGCACAGGAAAGGCGCAATGAAGAACATACATTCGATCTGCCCTGGCACAAAAGCCGTGGGCAGGGCTGTCACTGTAGCGACCTTTGAAGGCGACTGGGCAAAGACCGTTGAAGCCATTGATATCGCAAAAGAGGGTGATGTTATCGTCATTTATAACGGCAGCCCGCACGTTGCCCCGTGGGGCGAACTTGCGACACTTTCATGCATAAACAGGAAGATAGCTGGCGTTGTCATCGATGGGGCAGTAAGGGACGTGGACGATATCAGGCGACTCAATTTCCCGGTATTTGCAGTATCAATAGTCCCGAATGCAGGCGAACCAAAGGGATTCGGGGAGATAAACGCAGAGATAAAGTGCGGTGGAGAGACGGTTAAACCGGGTGATTATATCGTGGGAGATGATAACGGCGTCGTGGTAGTCCCGAAGGAAAGAGGATACGAGATAGCGCGCAGGGCGGTCGAAGTGGAGAAAAACGAAAGCAGGATACGCGATGAGATAATAAAGGGGAAAACACTGTCCATGGTGCTGTCACTTGAGAAATGGGAGAAAAAGTAGCGAAAGGTTGAAGCTAATAAAACTCATTAAGAGGCTTCGATAAAATACATATATAACTATCAACCATTAATAATTAGTAAAATTAATAATTTGTACTAAAATGAGGCTAATTATGGAACTCACACCCATCCAAAAAGAAATATTGACTTCGCTCATCAGTTTATACAGGGAGAAAAAACAGGCGATCAAAGGGGAAGACATTGCAGAGATCATTGACCGGAATCCCGGAACGGTCCGGAACCAGATGCAGTCGCTCAAAGCTCTTGGGCTTGTCGAGGGCGTGCCTGGACCCAAAGGCGGGTACAAAGCCACGGGTGAGACCTACCGCGCTTTATGTCTTTTAGAGATGGAAAAAGAAACGGTAGTTCCAATTAAACGCAACGATGAGATCATTCCAAATGCAACTGCCGCAGAGATCAGTTTCACAACGGTCAGGC
Organism: Methanobacteriota archaeon; assembly: GCA_018899795.1. The sequence goes on along the minus strand of JAHIHJ010000132.1, from coordinate 3,448 downwards.
ATCCTGACCTGTGCAACGCGACCGTGCATGTTATTGGCGATATTAAGAAATTCGATATGGGTGACCGTATTACGATCGGACCGACCCCTGTAAATAGAATGGTCGTTCGTGGTGAGGTCATCGGGAGGGATGATACCCAGAATTCGATATTGTTCGTTATATTGGAAATGATATCCCTTCCTAAAAAATCCATTAAGGAGTATATACATAAAAACCCCATTACTATCCCTGCCACTGCAACGATACAGGAAGCTTCGAGGATACTGGTGGGTAACCATATCCACGGAGCCCCGGTAAAGGACAAGACAGCTATTGTGGGGATCGTGACGCTCACAGATATCGGAAAGACGCTTGCTGATGGCAAAACAAGCCTCAAGATAAAAGATATTATGACAAAGAAGATCATTTCCGTAGATGGCGAAATGCCTCTTTATGAAGTGATAAGGGTATTCAATAAAGAGAAAGTGGGACGGCTCCTTGTCAGGGTAGATGGGGAATTTGCAGGACTCATTTCAAAATCAGATATCCTTGACAAACTTATTGTCTTTTGACCAGGATTTTACCTAATGGCTGGCATCATGCTGGTTTATATCAGCCAGCCCGTTCTCATCGTTCTTTTTTAATCTCTTTGTTACCTCTATGAGCGGATGTTTGGCGTAATCAAGTATCTTGATGTCTGAAAGCGTACGAAGACCCGATAAAGCTGCTGTTTTTTCAAGACCCAGGTGGACTTCTTCCCCAAGAGGTATAACATATGCGTCCATGTTCCTGATTCCGAGTTTCTTTGCAGCCACCACCCTGTGGTGTCCGTCCACAAGGATCAGTTTATGCGGTTTCCTTATCACGACAATGGGTTCAGCCAGCCCTTTTCGAAGCTCGTATATCCTTCCGTCAAGCTCATCCGCATAGACCTTGGATTGAGTGGGTACGAGTTCATTGATATTGACAGTTTCCCGGATAACATCAACATGGATATTGTGGATAGCCTCAAGCGTCTTCTTAAGTGTCCAGACCTTCTGCGGGCTCGTCCTCTCAATATGCGAGCGAATGACATCGGTATTCGTTATGATGCCGCGCAGTTGTTCGCTTGAGTCCACGACAGGCAGTTTTGACTTGCCAGACCTGAATATGACGCGAGCCACATCGTTCATGTCCATATCAGTATCCGCGACAAGCATGTCCCGGCTCATTATGGAAGAGACCATCTCATCAAAACCCTTTTCAAGCAGATCTGCCGCAGATATGTAACCTATTACCCTGTTATCCCGCACTACTGGAAAGCCGTCGTGACCTGTCTTTTTTATAAGCTTTATGACATCCCTTACATTATCTTCAGGTGAGACCGTGTTCACTTCAGTTGTCATGTAGTCTTTGACTTTGGGGTGGTCAGTCATTTTAGTACCTCAAGTATAGTTAAGTCGCAAAGATAAGTTCAAAACATTCATTTCTCAATTATAAATGGTTCTTCCACCGTAAAAAATATTGCATCATGAAACTGCTATATTTATTACCAATAGACATCATTTTTTATCGGGTGACATTATGAACGAAAATTCAGGCAATATAACTGAAATTCTTAAAGAAGCGATATCCATTGAGATATTCGGCATGGAATTTTATTCGATTTTCAGTGATCTCGTAGAGGAGGAGAATGCAAAGTCGCTCCTGCGGGGACTTGCGCGGGATGAAGAGGAACACAGGGAATATCTTGAAAAAGAGTACAAAAGATTGTCAGGGAAAAGTGTTGATATCAAAAACCTTGATAAGGAGAACAGGGGAAAGGCAAAGCAGGTCTTTCCTGAGTCTATGGAAACTCTTGGCATAGCAGAAACCAGGGAAGTCCTGGAACTGGGCATAAGGACTGAAGATAGGTCTATAGAATTATATTCAAATAGTGCAAAAAAAATGGAGACGGGTGAAAGCAAGGCCTTGTTCCTGAAACTTGCAGGTTTTGAAGACGGGCATAAGAAATTGCTTGAGGATGCGCTGTATTACCTTGAGCAGGGGGGCTCGTGGTATGGCTATTCCCCGCCCACTTTAGAGGGATGAATGAGCCTGCTATTTGGCACAGCAGGCACGCCTCTGAGTTCAAAAGGGACTGACAGTATTTCAGGTATCAGGCGTGTCCATGAACTCGGTCTTGGGTGTATGGAACTTGAGTTCGTACGTGGTGTAAAGATGGGTGAGAAAACTGCGCGCGCAGTTCACGAGGCTGCAAAGCAGCTTGATATACGATTGAGCGTCCACGCGCCGTATTACATCAACCTTAATGCAGAAGGAGAGACGCTTGAAGCGAGCAAGGAAAGGATCATGAACTCAGCCAGGATAGGAGCTATCTGCGGGGCAAAAAGCGTGGTCATACACGCAGGTTTTATACAGAAATATCCGCGAGAGGTTGTCTATGAAAAAATAAAGAAGGCTATTGTCGAAATCGTAGAGAAACTAAAAAGCGAAGGAGTGGACATCACACTTCGCATAGAGACCATGGGTCGCGTATCACAGTTCGGGAGCCTGGAGGAGGCGCTTGCCATAACCGAAGTGGATGGAGTGCTGCCCTGCATTGACTTTTCTCATCTTCATGCAGTGGCAGGAAGAAATAATTCCAGAGAGGAGTTCAATTCGATCCTTGCGCGAGTTGAAGAAAAATTGGGACGCGAGGGACTTGATGATATGCATATTCACGTTTCCGGGATAGAATATTCGGATAAAGGAGAAAAAAAACACCTTGTGTTCGATGAATCTGATCTTAAATACAAGGAACTTGCGCAGGCTTTTTCGGATTTTAATATTAATGGTATGGTGATATGTGAGAGCCCGAACCTAGAAGATGATGCGCTGGTGTTGAAGAAAGAGTATGATGGGTCTGTTGGACATTGAGTGTTTTTACGCATAGGAAGCATAATGCACTTTTTGATCTTGTTTGTTGATGCTACCTGCCGTTAATATTATCATGTGGTTTAGATATAATATAGATGATATGACAAATATGAAATGCTTGATTTGTGGAAGGGAAATAAATAGGAGAAGAAGTAAAAGAGGATGGTATCATATAAATGTAAGAATGCATCATTGGGCAATTCCAGATTATATAGGATATAACAGCAATAATCATTCTTTTCAGAGAATGGAGATAAAATATAGTCTTACTCCAAACTTTTGAAAATGCTGATTTCTATTTCCTGAAGAAAATACAATGATGGCTTCTGAAAAGGATTCAGTTGATTGCTATGGGGTCTGAATAAATGGAACCGCAGATAAACGCAGATGAACGCGGATAACAACCATCTGCGTTTATCTGCGTTCATCTGCGGCTAATATTTTACGAAAATTTAAGAATCAAGCTATAGAGTTGTTTAACTGAAAATATTTAAGAGATGAATTACCAGCGGTCAGGAATGATCCTGGATAACCAATGCAAAAATTTATATCCTCCTTTGTCTATGATTTA
>JAHIHJ010000131.1 GCA_018899795.1 Methanobacteriota archaeon | reverse complement strand
GGGGTTTGGCTACAAGGAACTCCTGACGCACCTGAACATCCTTGAAAAGACATTCATCTGCAAGAGAGTACCTCCTTTCTTCACAAATAAAAGGTCTGAAATCATTAAAGTCCCGAAAATGTATTTTTATGACAATGGTTTCAGGAATACCGTTATCGATGACTTCAGGGCAGGCGGGATGAGGCAGGATATCGGACTGTTGAATGAGAATTTCATTTTTTCTCAACTGACCTGTTCTGGTATGGAAGTAAAATTCTGGAGAAGTAAATCAAAGGCAGAGGTTGATTTTATACTTGATAAAGAGGGGCTGATGGCTATTGAATCAAAGAGCGGCGGGAGGAGTGTGACAAAGTCTCTTCTGAGTTTTAAGGAGAAATACAAGCCTGATAAAATAATTATCTTGAGCAGGAATATACTGAATTATGATGAAGATACTGTGATTTTGCCATTTGTTTTCATATCTTCATTAAATGGACAGATTTGAACGCTTCATGCCTGTTTTTCAGCATTCATCTCCGTTTTCTCCTCCTCAGTCGCAGCATCCTCCAGCTTCTCCTTCACCACTTTCTCCTCCTCCTTCGCAAGCCTCGCCACCCCGACAACGCGGTCGCCACCATCCACTTTCATGATCCTGACGCCCTGGGTGTTCCTGCCCTGCACCTTGATACCGCTGACAGGAACACGGATGACAATGCCTTTGGAGGTCGTAACCATGATCTCATCATCTTCATGCACGGTCCTTATATCCACCACATTGCCGTTCCTGATGCTCACATCAATGGTTATCACGCCCTGCCCGCCCCGGTTCATGGCTCGGTACTCTTCGAATTCCGTTCGCTTCCCATAACCGTTCTCTGTGACCGTGAGAAGTGTTGAGCCCTCTTCAACAACTGCGGCGCTCACCACTTCGTCCTCTCCTAAAAGTCTTATCCCCCTGACGCCTCCCGCGTTGCGCCCCATAGACCTCACATCGTTCTCGTTAAATCGGATGGCTTTCCCGTGTTTTGTCCCGATGACGAAATTCTTTGTCCCGTCCGTGAGTTTCACGGATACGAGTTTGTCCCCCTCATCAAGCGAGATGGCAATTATCCCTGATTTCCTGGGGTTTGAGAACTCGGTCAGCGCAGTCTTCTTTGCTGTGCCCTTCTTTGTGACCATGAGCAAAAAGTGCTTCTCATCGAACCCGCTGACTGGAGTATAAGCTGTGATATTCTCTCCCTGTTCTATCTGGAGCAGGTTCACTATCGCAGTCCCGCGCGCCTGCCTTCCCGCTGTGGGTATCCCATACACCTTGAGCCAGTACACTTTACCCCTGTCCGTGAAGAACAGCATGTAATCATGCGTATTGCCAATGAACAGGTCGCTCACGAAGTCCTCTTCCTTGGTCTCCATGCCGATAACACCCTTACCGCCGCGGTGCTGCTGCCTGTACGAGTCCACGGAGATGCGCTTGATATAACCACTATTGCTGATAGTGATAACTACATCCTCTTTCGGTATCAGGTCTTCTGTCAACAGATCGCCTGTGCTCTCGATGATCTCAGTCCTTCGTTTATCCGCAAAGCGGCTCCTGATATCGGCAAGCTCGGTTTTGATAAGTGCCAGGATTTTCATCTCGCTGGCGAGCAATTCCTTGAGTGATGCTATTATCTTAAGAAGCTCACTGTATTCAGCGTCTATCTTCTCTCGCTCAAGCCCTGTAAGCCGCTGCAGCTTCATGTCAAGGATAGCTTTTGCCTGCTCCTCGCTCAGGCTGAAAGTCGCCACAAGACCAGCACGCGCTTCATCAGGCGTCTTTGATGCTCTTATGAGTTTTATTACCTCATCGATGTGGTCTAACGCTATTATCAAGCCCTCAAGTATGTGAGCCCGCGCCTCTGCCTTCCTGAGTTCGAACTGGGTTCGCCTTATTATGACCTGCTTCCTGTGGTTTATGTAATTGACCATCAGGTCTTTCAGTGTAAGAAGACGGGGCTGTCCGTCCACGAGCGCGAGGTTGATAACCCCGAACGAGTCCTCAAGCTGGGTATGCTGGTATAATTGATTCAATATTATATTACCCTGCGCCTGCCTGGAAATCTCCATGACTATTCGGATGCCGTCTTTGTCAGATTCGTCTCTCAGGTCGGTAATCCCGGCTATCTTTTTATCCCTCACAAGACCCGCAATATTTTCGATAAGTTTTGCCTTGTTCACCTGGTAAGGAAGTTCCGTAACTATTATCTGCTCTTTACCCTTTATCTCCTCGATAGTAGCGCGGGCGCGCATCTTAATAGAGCCCCTGCCTGTCGAAAAGGCATCGATGATCCCCTGCCGCCCGTAGATGAAACCTGCAGTGGGGAAATCAGGTCCTTTTACTACCTTGAACAGATCATTCAATCCAGCATCAGGGTTGTCGATAACAAGAGTAATACCATCTATTACTTCGCCAAGGTTATGAGGCGGCATGTTCGTTGCCATACCTACAGCAATACCTGTGGAGCCGTTGATAAGCAAATTGGGGAGCTTGCATGGCATTACTGATGGCTCTTTTAACGAATCGTCATAGTTCGGTACGAAATCAACGGTCTCTTTGTCGATATCTCCAAATATTTCTTCGGATATCTTACCGAGCCTGACCTCAGTATATCGCATTGCAGCGGCGCTGTCACCATCAATAGAATTGTGAACGAACACTCCAGAT